>JAKSBL010000301.1 GCA_022361115.1 Spirochaetota bacterium
TGATATTGATTAATATTTTCCCCAATTATTTTTGCAAAACTGTTGATATGCCAGGGTATTTGCTTTTCTTTTAATCTATGAATGATATTTTTATGAGCACATAAAAATCCTAATCGCAGTCCCGGAATAGCTAAAATTTTTGTTAATGAACGAAGGATGATCAGCTGAGGGTAATTGGAAATTTTTGTTAATAATGAGCGGGACGGATCAACAAATTCTATAAATGCCTCATCTAAAACCAGATGAATTTGCGGACATTCTTTCAAAATTTGTTCTATTTCATCAACTTGATAAAGATAACCTGCTGGATTATTTGGATTAGAAAGGAAGACTACATTGATTTTGAATTGCTGAACTGTCTGGATAATATTTTCTACAGAAACCTTAAAATGATTTTCACTTTTTCCATTTAAATGCTCAATTTGAGATTGAGTCATGAGTAAGGCTTTTTCATATTCAGAAAAATTTGGCTGAATGATCAGAGATTTCTCTGGGGATAGAAACTGAACTAGCTGATAGATAAGCTCTATTGATCCATTTCCGCAATAAAATGTCGGGACAGGCAGCTGATAAAAATCTGCTAAGGCTTGATATAACCGTTTATAATCAGGATCAGGGTAGTGAAAAACTTGAGAAAAATTTAACTGAATGAGTTTTTTTATCAGATCCGGATCAATAAAAGCATTAATATTTGCACTAAAATCAATAAACGAAGAAGCTGGTAATTGATAGTAATCACCGGCAGCATCCAAATTACCACCATGTTGAAATAGATTCCTATTATCCATGATGATTAATACCTAGTAATTGATAAATTGCCTGGATGTCCAATGTCTTTCTTAAATGCTTGGCTAAAAGGTCCAGCTCTGTTTCCAGATTATAAGAATCATTATTGGTTATCACACCTGGATCTTTCATGACCTCTTTTAAAATAGATGTTAAAAATTCAGGATTATCAAAAATACCATGCAAGTAAGTCCCCCGTATCTGTCCGTGGGATACCCCTAAAATATTACTATCCTCTCCAGTTATCCAGGGTTTTTCAGTCGTTACAGTTTGACCATGATGTATTTCATAACCTGTAATGGTTTTTTCCTCCCAATATGCATTTGTTTGCTTTAGATCTTTTTCTTTTTCTAAAACAGTTTTTAAATCTAACAAACCTAATCCTGGAACACTGGCATGCTCACTTTCTAAATGATGAGGATCTTCAATGATCTTTCCTAACATTTGGTATCCCCCGCAAATCCCTAAAATCATCGTCCCCTGTTCAGCAAAGGATCTTAGTTCCCCTTCCCAATGGTTTTGTTTTAAGTAAAGCATATCAGCGATAACATTTTTACTTCCTGGTAAAATAATGATATCTGGTTTCCCTAAATCTTGAGGTTGGTTTACCGGATAAAAATTAATTTTGCTGTGATATTTGAGAGGGTCAAAATCTGTAAAATTAGATATATGAGGCAGATCGATCAAGGCAACATTTGCAGCGTAATTTTGATCATAATGTTTTGACCCAACCGAGTTTTTCCAGTCAACAGAATCTTCGTCTGGCAGTTTCATCTTTTGTAAATAAGGTACCACTCCATAAACTTTTTTTGAAGTTCTTTTTGTTAAAAAATCAATTGCCGGAGTAAGAAAAGTCTCATCTCCACGAAACTTGTTTATAATAAAACCCTTGACCAGTTCCCTTTCAGCCGGCTCCAGCAATTCGTAAGTCCCTACAAAGCCGGCAAATACCCCTCCTCGATCAATATCACCAACAATCAGGACATTAGCATTGGCCATTTTGGCCATATTCATATTGACAATATCATTTTCCTTTAAATTAATTTCTGCAGGAGAGCCTGCTCCTTCTAATACCATAATTTGGTTTTCTGCTGCTAATGAAAAATAGGCCTCATTTATTGTTTTCAGCAAGTCAGATTTATAACTTTTATACTTACGAAAATCCATATTGCCAATTGGTTTACCCATAACAATAACTTGAGATCCTGTCTCACTATTTGGTTTTAATAGTATTGGATTCATTCTTACATCTGGCTCTTTTCGGCAAGCATAGCTCTGGGTTACCTGAGCACGTCCCATTTCTTTTGAATCAGCAGTAACATAAGAATTTAGGGCCATATTCTGGGCCTTAAAAGGAGCCGTAGAAAAACCGTCTTGAGTAAAAATCCGACACAAACCTGCTGCAATAATGGATTTGCCCGCATTACTACAGGTTCCCTGTATCATAATTGCTTTTGCCATAAAACTGAATCCTCTTACTATTAATCAAATTAACGATCTAAAATTACCCTATTTTATAGAATTGGTCAATTAAGTAAAAAAATATTTCTTTTTTTCAGAGAAAGAGTTATGATTTTACTGCGGATGTGTTGACAGAACCAGAAAAATAGACTATTTAATCTATACTATTACTACTAAAGAAATAACAAATCAAAAAAAGGAGTTAATAATGAATGATCGAGTGTCTATTACATCTGAAATTGGAAAATTAGAAAAAATTATTCTTCATTCACCTGGTTTTGAGGTAGAAGAGATGACTCCTCGCTCTGCTTCCCAGGTTCTATATAATGATATTATCCCTCTGCCGGTAATTGCAGAAGATCATAATGAATTAAAACAAATACTGACTAAGGTAGCTAAAGTTTTTGAAGTCGAACAATTACTAAGTGATGTTTTAGCAAATGAGCTAATCAAACATGAATTTGTTGATACGATTGTTCGACTCATGCCACATATGAAATATCGAGAACTGGAACTCAAAGATACTCCTGCAAAAAAGCTTGCTCAACAGATCATTATTGGAATTAAAGAAAAAAAAGATACATTAACGAAATTTCTATCTGATAATATTTTTGATCTTCCTCCTCTTCCCAATCTCTACTTTATGAGAGACAGTGGTATCGTAGTCAATAGCCGGGTGATTACAGGCTCCATGGCAAATCAGGTGCGGATTATGGAGGCAATTATTGCTAAATTTATATTTAATACCCATCCTCAGTTCAAATCAGATGGTTTTATATTTGACGGAACCATTGAAGGGCACCCTGAAGAGGTTACCATAGAGGGAGGAGATTTACTGGTCTTAAAAGATGATATTATTGCCATAGGTATTTCTGAAAGAACAACCACATCTGCTGTGGATATTATTTGTAATCGATTGGCAGAACAATTTGAAAAACCAATTACAGTTTTCGCTGTTGTTTTACCAAAAGAACGGGCAACCATCCATCTGGATATGATATTTACTATGGTGGATATCGACGGCTGTGTTATTTATCAACCTTATGTGACTGGCAAAAATATTTTACCAGTAGTAGAAATCAAAGTAGATAAAAAAGGCAAAAAACAATTCAATCATATGGATAATCTTTTAACCGGTTTAAAGGCCAATGGCCTACACTTAAATCCAATCTTATGCGGAGGAAATGACCCTCTCCATCAAGAACGTGAACAATGGCTCTCAGGCACAAATTTCTTTGCCTTTGCACCTGGAAAATTTATCGGTTATGATTGTAACATCAGGACATTAGAAGAAATTTCTAAAGCAGGATATGAAGTTTTAAATGCTATGGATGTTATTAATGGAAAAAAAGCAATTGATGATTATAAAAAATGTGTGATTGGTATTTATGGAGCAGAATTAGCCAGAGGTGGCGGTGGTGTTCGCTGTATGACTATGCCTGTTTTCAGACAGGAAGTAAAATGGTAATCAATTAAAGAAAGGGGCAGAGTTATAATGCATTTATCATCCATTATAACTCTGCCCCTTAAGCGGACATATTTGGAGAGATGTAGAGGAGACTACAAACGGATGGCAAAACCAACTTGATCTTTTAAGGGCGATAAAGCCATATTTTTTTTGACTTTAAGGTTTGCTCCTTTTGCCCAGAAAATAATTCCTGGTATGATCAAAAAAATAAGGGCAGATAAAGCAAACCCTACTGTCCAGAGCATAATAGTTGCTCCTGCTAAAGCATAAAAAGCAGGACTCATATATCCGATGTTAGCCCAAAGAGAAGACAACATCCCACTCCACCCCATAGTAGAAATTAATGGCAAGGAGCCTGAAACATAAAGTGCCATAGTTCCGGTAAAAAAACCCAATCCTGTACAAGACACCCCAAAAATCAATCCGGTTACTGCGGCGTTGGTTAATTTTTTGCCAAGTTTCAGGTAATTCTTGGAACGCATAATCGCCAGGGATTCTTCATCTGTAAAAACTTTGATGTCTTCATCCTGGTTTTCGACATACTCAAATGATTTATCACCGTCAATGATTTCAACTTTGATATTTTCATTCCCAAATAGTATTGTACAGAAAAATACCCATACCAAACTGATTAAGAACTTGTTTTTCATTGAATATCTCCTTGATAAAAATATCATTATTAATTATGTTTTTTATATTTATTGATAATAAGCAATTGATATGCCAAATATGTAAGAAAATAATGTTAAATTTAATCAGGATAATCATAATTATAGAAAAAAATGACAGATATTTTTCTGAGTGTGTAGGTTAATCATCCACCAGTTTCTCCTCAACCCCTGATCATTTACTTTGTTCATTGTTCGGGTCTGCATCCTAGGACGGCCCCGGTTCATTCTTTAAACTATTGCTTGGGAAATGCCCAAAAATATCCAATGTTGCTGCTGCTTTTACTCTGGCTGGCAGGCGGGACAAAAAAAGGTGGATCTTTGGGCTTGTTTGATACGGATAATTTTTGTGGTTTTACAGGTTGGACAGGATTGGTTTTCCTGGTTGTAGACTTTGAGGTGCTTTTGGTAGGAGCCCTTTTTCTCTGCTAATCCCCGGTAGTCATTAATCGTTGTTCCTCTGGCACGGATAGCCTCTTTTAATATTTCCCGGGTTTTTGTTAAAACTTTTTGCCACTCTTCGAGATTTAAAGAAGAAGAAGGTTTAGCAGGATGAATGCCGATTGCATGTAATATTTCACAAGCATAAATATTACCAATACCTGCTATGAACTTTTGATCTAATAATAAATTTTTTATAGGTACCTTTCTATTTTTTGCCTGCTCTTTTAAGATGGCAGGATTTAATTCGCTGCTAAATGGTTCAGGGCCTATTTTTTTATATTCCAGGATGTTTGTATGAGGATAATAAATACTGACGGTTCCAAATATTCTGACATCGTGAAAAGCTAATGCTTCTTGATTTTTTAAAAGAAACAACAGCCTTTGATGTTTTTCAAAATTTACTTCTGGATCATAAGGAGAGAAAAATTGAAATTTGCCAGTCATTCGTAAGTGAAGGATCATTTTTTTTTCACTTTCAAACTCAAAAAACAAATACTTTCCTGCTCTTGTAATGTTTTTAAATTTTTCCTGCTGACAAAACTGGATAAACTCTGATTCATTACAATTCGATAAAGGTTTAGTATGCAGCACATTTACGTTTTGAACAACTTTTCCTCTTAAAAACTGATTTAGATCTCTGGCAATGGTTTCAACTTCTGGTAATTCCGGCAAGGTTTTCTCCGTTAAAATTTTGTTGGTAATAATATAACAAATAATTCATAATGAAACAAAAAAAAGAGGAATGTTTTTACATTCCTCTTAAAAAAAATCTGGTTTTCTACCTGACCATTAAATACATCACCACATTAGAGTCGGCTGGTTTATTTAAAGTTATTTCCACATCACCACTCACATTTTTCCAGGCATCTGCTGTATGTATAGAAAAACCATAAGGACGTAATGCAACTTGATTACCTGGATCAAAATTCACTGGAGGATCGGCTAAAATCTCAGGTGTAGAAGAATTCTTGTCATGATCATAATACATATCATAAATATCAGTTGGTACTAAATGATAACTATATCCATTTAAACTGGAGGTGGTTTCTTTATTAAAAACACGAACTTTACTGGATTGGCCTGGATCATTATAGACTAATGCAGTAGCATATTCTTGAAAAATTTCATCAAAAGTTTTTCCATAACCTAATGATTGTAAAGCCTGAGTGACAGAAGCTTCATCTATTTTATTGTTAGCCAGCAATTGACTGAACATTTGAGCTCCGCCATAATAACGGGCTAAGAAATTTCCAAACCCATAAGCACTGGCATAGCTTTTTAAAGTATGATTTCCATCTAACCAGTCAATCACACCGGATTCATAATAAGACTCATTTAAGCCAATTAATCTTTTTCTAGGAGAACCAGCAAAATCCAATTCTAAAGCATCATTTAATAAATCTTCCGCTACCATAGAACACATTTCATTATACCAGGTAGAAGAGCTTAGATCTTGTTCCACTGTTTTTTCATTAAAATGAATCATGTGTTGATATTCATGAGCTAAAGTTGAATAAATTACTTTTTCTTTCACATTAGCATAACGAGAATCAATATAAAAAATTTCACCATAGTTGGTTTTGATATCCAGACCATAACTGTCAATTTCTGCTTGTGTAAAGAAATCCTTTGCCCAGAAATAACCAACAACATAACCATAATCACTATCCCGATCATAATCATTGTCAATATCATAAGCAACAATGGAAATATGCTGATCCTGGTCACGGCCACCATCACCACCAGGGCCTCCGCCAAATTCATAACCAAAAATATTGGTATTTAAATCAAAAATCACTTCAAATTTATCTCTTAACTGATTTGCACGGCTTTGCGTAATTTGGTTATCTGTAGTTGAGCTGGAAGATGAAGTATAATCTTTATCAGCAATCCAGATGTAACAATGGTCTCCAATTGCCCTTAAAGTACAAGTCATTTGAATCCAGGTTTCACTTAATCGATTGTTATCATGATTATTATTCGCACTTCCCCAAGTAACTTCTTTAACCCAAAAATCTTTTGTATCTCCAACAGAATATGCTGTATTTTCACCATAATCAACTGATTGTATCGGCTGTGAAGACCGTGTTTTATGTCGTTGAATTTTAATTGGTATTTTTGCATTAAATTCTTCAGCTGGCTGATAATTACGTTTTTGTTCATTATTACCAATTAGTGAATAACTTCGCTTTTTGGCTAATTCACTTGATAATGCTAAACCAGGACCACTTCCTGTTGAACTGGAGCTAACTGCACTATTAGATACATTGGCTTTTACTAAGTAAATGGATTTACCAGCAGCATTTTTTACTGTAATAGATTTACTGGAGTCACTACCAAAATCGACTGTTGTATAAGGATCAGAATAAGTATAAAGAAACTCATTAAGAATCTCAGTCCCGGTTAGTTGAATAGTATAATTTCTATTACTTCCATATCTTGAGTTATAAGAATTCACAGCTATGTAATATGTTTCTGTATTTGGAGCAGTCCAGTCAGAAATTAAGGAACCATAATCACCTGATGCCTTATCATCATTTCTCTCTAACTGATAATAGGAACCATTCACTTTTTCATAAATTGCCAGAATAGTATCTGCATTACCTGTTATCCAGGTTTCTAATGTATATTTTTGTCCAGCTGTTGCCTGGAAGTATAATATATCCTGTGCATCATCATAAAAATTGTGTTCCTGTGCTGCTGCATTTAGCACAATTTCTTTTGATTGACTAACATAATCATCTGGTTCATAACTATCTGCAGATGATGAAGAGATAGCTCTTGTATTTTCTGTAATATTTAATTCAATTTTTTCAGGGAGATTTGTTTCAGGCCCTGGAAATTGATCATTATTTATTATATTACTTTCATTTGTATTTGATTTTGATGAAGATTGATTGGGAGCAACTTGACAAGAAATGTACAACACACTCATTCCCATCACTAATGCCAGCACTTTAATAACTCTTTTCATTTAATTTTCTCCTTTTTCTTTAAAAAAACAGGAACCAGACTGATTATCTTACTTCTTGATAAGTTACAGGTACAAATAACCCATCACAAAATTACTCTTTATCATCCAGCCCCACTTACTCTTAAACAATCATTTACTAATGATTGTTTGCTTGCGTTGTTTTTAATCTGCTAATTTAAACTTCAGGTAAAGTAAAATGAAGTTAATCGATTAAATTTATTTTGACTAAATTTCATTTAAAATCCTCCTCCAAA
>JAKSBL010000388.1 GCA_022361115.1 Spirochaetota bacterium
AATTTAAAAAAATGAGCTTTTAATTGACTCGAAAAGAATATATCACTATTATTTGAAAATACCATGAACAAGAAAGGATAGGAAACAATGATTGAAGCAATTAAATCACGTCGCAGTATCAGAAAATATAAAAATACCAGCCTGGATGACAAAATAATTCTGGAATTACTGGAAAGTGCCAGGTTAGCTCCATCTGGCAGTAATACTCAACCCTGGCATTTTATCATTATTAAAGATCAAACAACCAAAGCTAGGATAGTAGAAGCAGCCCATAATCAGAAATGGATGTTAACCGCTCCTGTTTTTATTGCCTGTGTAGCTGATATTCGAGTGAGAATAACAGATAATCGATCCCTCTGTTTGACCGATCAAAGCCCAGAAGAGGAGTTGAAAAAAATTATCCGAGATTCTTCCATTGCTATTGAACACATTGTCTTAGAAGCAGAGAGTAGGGGACTGGGAACCTGCTGGATGGCTTGGTTTACCCAGCAAGAAATCCGCCCAATTTTGAGTATTCCTGATGATAAATATGTAACTGCTATTTTAACTCTTGGTTATCCGGATGAAAAACCCAATCCACGTCCACGTAAATCTTTGGAACAAATTCTCCATTATGAGAAATGGTAAGCTATTTATTGGAAGTTAAGGCATAACCTTTCATAAAGGCCTTGTACAGTAAACTAAAAATGATTAACGGGGGAATCATGGCTATAACTGCAGCAGCCATTACTTCTCCCCAGGCAACAAAGTCTCCTGTGGCAATGATTTTGTTCATACCAACTTGTACCACTTGATTGGCATCATATCTCACAATAACCCGGGGCCATAAGTATTGATTCCAAATATAAACAAATTGAATCAGAGCAAGAGCGCCAATTGTATTGAGGCTCATGGGAAAGAGGATACGAAAAATAAAAGAAAAAGGACCGGCTCCATCAATCCTGGCTGAATCAACCATGGATCTGGGAATGGAATTAAAGTGCTGGACAAATAAAAAAACTCCGGTAGCAGAGGCTAAAAAAGGAACAATGATAGCCAAATTGGATTTTGACCAGCCAAAACCATATTGAATCGGTTGAAACAATAATTTAGCAGGATTAAATATATAGGTGATCAGTTCTAGAAGTGTAGTAGCTGGTTTTTTGGAGATCAGATCAAAAAGTCCTAAGATAAGAATTTCTGTGGGCATCATGAGTGTCACAATGATGAAAATAAATAATATTTTTTTACCAGGAAATCTAAAATAAATAATACCAAAAGCTCCAAGAAAGGACAGGCTGATTTTTCCTATGGTGACTGATAGAGCTATAATCATGGAATTTTTCATGTAGATCCCTAATTTATAATCAAACAAAGCTTTTTTTATATTATAGAAAAAATGGTTCCCAATTTTCAGGGAAGGGGATAAAACCTGAGCAGTATTCTGGGTCGATTTAATTAAGGCAAAAACTACAGGAAAGCCAATGATGATGACTGCCATGATTAATACCAGGTGTATCCAGAGTTCATTTTTTATTTTTGAATGATGGATGCTATTTATCTTCATATTTTCCTTATCCTTGATAGTGAATTCTTTTTCCCATATAGGTGAATTGTAAGTAAGTGACTATTACAACAATAATAATGAGAATAACTCCTTCAGCTGCTGCATAACCCATATTTGAACTCCCTCCAAAACCATCCTGAAATACTTTGTACATTAGAGTGGTCGTAATTCCAGTATTATCTAATACCCCAGGTGGCCCAACCGGCCCGCCTGCTGTCAGAATGTCAATAAGGCCGAAGGTTTCAAAAAAAGAATAACTGATATTAGTGAAAACCAGGAAGAAAGTGGTAGGGCTGAGCAAAGGGAAAAGAACATGAAAAAATTTACTCCATACTCCAGCGCCATCTACATCAGCAGCTTCTAAAGGCTCATCAGGAACATTCTGTAATGCTGCCAGATAAAAAACTACATTGTAGCCAAGGTTTTTCCAAACTGCAGCAAATACCACCAATGTAACAGCCAATACAGGTGAATCCAGCCAGCGTGGCTTAATGGAAAACAGCAGATCAAGAAAAGTATTGATAATACCGACTTCTGGATTAAAAATAAACAAAAAAATAGTTCCGGCTACTGCTGGCGATAATGCAAATGGCCAGATCAGTAACATTCGGTAAATATTAGCTCCGGCAATATTTTTGTTGGCTAAAATAGCTAAAAAGAGAGAAACAGAAATTCCAATGGTTACAATAAAAAAGCTAATCACAAGTGTCTGGAACAAACTCTGGATGAAAGCAGGTGCCAATGGGCCGGTAAAAAGATTTTTAAAGTTTTCCAAACCTATAAATTTATTGGTTCCTAAAAAAAGGTTGTTCCTGAATAAACTCAAGATAATGGAATGCCAGGCTGGGAAATATAAAAAAATGATGAGAATGAACAAGGTTGGCAAAAGAAAAATAACAATTTTCCATTTTTTTGTAAAAACAGCATTCTCATTAAAATTTAATTTATCAATATCAAGCTCCTTTTAAAAAAACAAGCTAATAGAACCAGGAAAAAGATTCTATTAGCTGTTTGGTTTTTTTAGAGTGGGTGATGAAATATTGCTAACTAATTAAAAATTAGCATTATACTCTTTTAATTTTGCATCAGATAAGCTTTTAGCTTCATTTAATGCTACTTTAACTTCAGTCCCTTGAATTATTTTTTGAAGAGCTGTTTCAACAATTGTTCTATTATCTAACAGAGTACCAGCCATTGCTCCGGCAGTTGCTTTATTGGTTTTGGTTTCCAGGAGTTGATTAAAGGCAACAATCTGATTGGCATCACTATCAAACCAACCTTCTTTTTTTAATGCTTCGATAGAAGAGTTTCTAACAGGGTAATAACCCGTCAATTTATGCCAGCTTACCATATTATCAGTATTGGTCATATGAAGGACGAAATCTCTGGCTGCTGTGAGTTCATCAATGGGGTGATTTTTAGTAATCCAGACACTGGCACCCCCAATAACTGTTCCATTTCTTTCTGCTCCATCAGCTATTGGTAAATATCCAACACCAAGTTTAAATTTTCCTTCTACTGCCTTGGTGATATTCCCAATATCAGCAGTTGAAGTAACATGAAACATGGCCTTACCTTCCTGAAAGATAGCATCACTGCCTCCCCAGTCTTCCAATTTACCAGTATAGGTGTAAAGATCTTTGGCTGCTAATTCAGACATAAAATTCCCAATTTTAATAGCAGCAGGGCCGTTAAGATTGGTTTGAGTCGCTCTTGAATCTCGGCCATTGCCATTATCAACCAGCATTGCTCCTTGTTCTGCCATCCATTGTTCAAAAAACCAGCCATGGAGATTCATAGAAAATTTTGCACCTTTAACACCCTTAGCCGTTGCTTTTTCTAACACTTCAATGACTTCGCTATAAGTAGAGGGGACATAACCTTCTGCATATCCAGCCTCTGCCAGTTTATTTTTGTTTATATATAATACTGGAGAAGAACTATTAAATGGAATAGAGTTAACTGTTCCATTGATGGTGTAATAATTTAAAACTGGTTCAATATAATCAGATGTATCAAAAGAGCCGATTTCAGCTACAGGTTTAAATATACCTGAATCAAAGGCCAATTGACTGCCGACTTCAAAAACCTGGACTATATGAGGAGGTTGTCCTTGTTTATCTGCCAGTATAGCAGCTTGAAGTGTATCCCGATAACTCCCTTTTGCTTCAACAATTACCTTAAACTGAGATTGAGATTGATTAAATTCTTCAGCTCTTTCCTCAATCCATTGAGAGCGGGGAGCATCACTAAATGCATGCCAGAAATAAAGTTCTTTTACCTTATTTTCAGCAACTTGTTCTTTTTTACAGCTAGTCAATGCAACTATAGTAAAAAAGAAAGTTACAATTCCGATGTTCATAATTTTTTTCACTTTTCCCTCCATATTATTTTTTTCATTATTATTCATAAATAGTTATTTACTGTTAATTATAGATGAATGATTAATAAAGATTTTGTTAAATAATATTAATAAACTGCTAATTGAATGATGAAATTATAGAAATTAAAAAAAATATAGATTATAAAAAAGTAAATAGTCAATACAAACAATAAAAATTGAAATATCAAACCTTATTTTATTCCCAGATGTTTAGTAGTGATTGTATTGTCTTAACAAGCTGCTCAAAAGGAATGGCTTTAATAAAGTGTCATGAGTAACTTAATTAGGCAAAGAAAAAGAGATTTTTTTTAAAAATGTTGGAATGTATTTTTTTGTTAAATGAATCTGTTTAGTATGATTGCTGAAAATATCAGAAATCCAGTTCTTCATCCAGAAAGTCTTCATCAGTCGGCTCTACATCAATTTCTTTTTCTGCTTTCATGGTTGATGTATCAGCATCGGTTTCTTCTAATTCTTTTTTGAGTTTGTCCAGTAGTTCCTGTCTTTTCCTTTCAGCTTCTTCCTGTCGTATTTTTGCTTCCAGGATTTCTGTTTCAAATAGACTGATTAATTTTTCAATTTTTTTCTTTTTTTCAATATTAGTGGTTAAGTGTACATATTTTTTCCAGTTTGATAAACAATCGTCCATACTGCCCTGTTCATAATAGATTAAACCTTTTAAATAATAAGGGGAGGCAATGATGGTATTATACGTTGTGGCTTTATTTAACATTTCCAGAGCTAATTCAGTTAATTGCTGATCATAATAATATGCTCCCAGCCGGTAATAGTAGGACCCTTTTTTATCAGTAGAGTCTTCATAATTAATCGCTTTTCTTAATGCCATAATCGCTTCATCTGTTGCTTTTAATTGGAAAAGTGCTGCTGCATAGTAGGATAGCCCTTTAGAATCCGTACTATTGACAGAGATATAATCTTCCAGAGCAATTTTAGCTTCTGCCCATTTATCATAACGGAAATACTGATTCACAATATCGTCTAATGATTCGGCACTTAAATGAAATGAAATATTTATAATACAAAAAAGTAATCGTACAGTAAAATAGGATTTCTTCATAATTTTTCCTTAACGAAAAACTGATTTACTATTTAAAATAATTAGTATATAATATTTAACATACAGGTAATTCTGTTTCATTACCTAACAGATTCTGCATGTTAAAAAGGATTCTTTTTTTTTGTCTCTATGTACAATTGCGGCACTTTTTCCTTTTTACCTTATAAATTTTAACACAAAAAGTCAGTGATTTATATATTTTTTATAAAATATTTACCATTTTATGGGTTTTTAGTAATATACTGATATTAATTGCCCTTTTTAAAAAGTAGTTTTGATACAGGATAGTGCATGTCTTATGTAGTCATATTTATTGGTGCTTTTATTGGTTTTGCTCTTTTAGGTGGTTTGTTCTTTCTCGGCAAGAAATTTTTAGTTCCCAGAAAAATGTCTGATGTTAAGAATATGATAAAAACTGCCAATTATAAAGAGGCAATAAAAATTGCTAAAGAGGTATTAAGCAAAAAACCCAATGATTTTGAGGCCCATTATTATTTAGGCGAGTGTTATTATCAGGAAGGAAAGCATGAGTTAGCATTAATTGAATTTAAAGCTGCTGATAAGATCGGTCAATTCGGTTCCGGCATTAATGAAGCAGATATTCGCGATCGGCTAGCTGAATTATATATTGAGTTTAATAATTTTGATGAAGCATTGAAAGAATATGCACTGTTACAAAAAATCAGCCCAGAGGATTACTATGTTTATTATAAAATGGGTAACCTGTTTGAGAAAAAACAACAACGAAATCAAGCCATTAAATATTATGCTAAATCTTTTCAATTGAAAGGCAATTATCCTCCAGCTTTGCTCAGTTTGGGAGTATTACTCTATGAAGCAAAGAAATATGGGGATGCTGAAAAAATGTTAGAAAAAGCTAACCGTTTGGAACCAGATAATTTTAAAGCTCAATTTTATCTTGGCATGGCAAATAAAAGTAGTAATAATGCTAAAAAGGCAATTAAATACTTTGAGCTGGCCCAAAAGGGAAAAGATTTTAAAGTACGAAGCCTTGGTGAAATAGGAATGCTTTATTTAGTAGGCGGTAAATATGAAGAAGCCAGCATTCATTTAGAAAGGGCATTAAAGAATTCAGAAGGTGAAAGTTTAAATCTCATTTTGAATATTCGCTTTATTTTGGCTAGCTGTTATGAAAGTATGCGGAATATTACAGAAGCAATTAAGCAGTGGGAAATGATATATTCGAAGAAACCTGATTTTAAGAATGTTGCTGAAAAATTGGCAACTTATCAGGATTTACGAATGGATGATAATATGAAAGATTACATGACTGCAACAAATGAAGAGTTTATTGATATATGCCGTAAAATAATAGAATATCGAGGATTAAAGGAATTAAATCTGGATGTTATGTCAACCGATGATGTTCAGATTGTGACTGTTGAAAATTCAGAAGGTTGGAGAAATGTAAAGAAAAAACCTTATTTATTAAGAATATTCCGGAAGAGTGAACCGGTCGGAGAAAAGATATTACGGGAAATACATGAAGAAATGCGTAAAAATGAAATATTTAAGGCTTTTGTCTTTACTTCATCTTCCTTCACGAATCAGGCAATTACCTTTGCTCAGGAAAGGCCTATTGAACTGATTGATAAAAGTAACCTGCAAAACATCCTGAGAGAAATTCGTTAATAATAAAGAGAAATCATGGAAACAAGTATCGATAGTTTGAAAAATATCATAACCAATCAAATATTAATCAATGCGGTGATCAGCTGGTTTTTTGCTCAATTTTTAAAAATCATAATTGAGATAATGAAAAGAAAAAAATTTAAAACCAATGAGTTTTTTTTAAGAGCTGTATTTGGAACTGGAGGGATGCCTTCTAGCCATTCTGCTTCAATTACTGCTGTGGCTTTTTCTATTGGGATTAAAGAAGGTTTTAATACTTCTTTGTTTGCCTTGTCTTTTCTTTTGGTTTTTATAGTTATCCGGGATGCAACAGGTGTTCGCTTGTCTGCAGGTAAACAGGCAGAAACTATTAATAAAATATTAGATGCATTGAATAAAAAAGAAAAACACGGTTTAGGTAATATCAAGGAAGTTAAAGGTCATACTCCATTGGAATGTTTTGTTGGAGTTATTATTGGTTTATTTGTTGCTTTAGCTTTAACTAATTAAGCCGAATATCAAGTTTTTCATTAATTTTGATTTTAACGGCAAATGAAAATTTTCTACCTGATGAGGTAGAAAAAAACCTTTAAAACCCAAAAATCTTTACTTAAGAAAAAACTCGACATTCGGCCTTAAGCTAGGAAGAAAGTAAAAAGTCTGCTTTATGTATGGCTTTTAAAATACATAGATATCCCCAAAATTATTTTATTTCATTTAGATATTTTATACCATCTTGTTTTTTAAATAATCAGGAGAGGCCTTTGCATTCTTAAAAATTGTCAAAGCAATTTTTGCAAATGCCAAAGAGATTTTTTTTTCAAGAGCTTAATGATAAATTAATTTAAAATTCATTTATTTTATCAATAATTATAAAATATTTGAAAACAAATTTTCAAATAAAAAGGATAATTACATTTATGAAAAATGTTGTTATTAAAGTCAGTTCTAATTTAATAAATCCTGATAATCAAATTGATATTGTGGATAAAATTGCCTATCATACTCATCACTTACAGGAAAGTGGTTTCAATGTGATTATTGTTACATCCGGTGCTGTAATGTATGGAATGAAGAAGTTAAATTTAAATCTACGGCCTGATTCTCTTCCTCTTTTACAGTCCTGTGCCGCCATTGGCCAGATCAGTCTTATGCAGAGGTTTCGCTCAATCTTTGAGAAATATCAATTAATTCCAGCTCAAATATTAGTTTCTGCAGATGATTTTAATGTAAGAAAACGGTATCTTAATATGCGTAACACAATTGGTTCATTAATCAGTCAAGGAGCCATTCCGGTTTTTAATGAAAATGATACTATTAATACTGATGAACTGAAACTGGGTGACAATGATCATTTGTCCATGTTAATCACTATTAT
Source organism: Spirochaetota bacterium (assembly GCA_022361115.1). Lineage (GTDB taxonomy): Bacteria > Spirochaetota > GWE2-31-10 > GWE2-31-10 > GWE2-31-10 > JAKSBL01. The sequence goes on from JAKSBL010000388.1 coordinate 8,018, forward strand.
GATGGATTTTGAAATGTTAGTTATATTAACCGATGTGGATGGTGTCTACAATAGTGATCCAAGAGAAAATCCCAATGCAGAATTATTGACTCATATTGATCATTTAGATGAAAGTATCCGTCAATTAGCCAGTGAATACTCTTCCAGTGAATACTCTATTGGTGGTATGAAAAAAAAGCTTGAATCAACAACAAAAGCTGTGAAAGCTGGAATTGATGTTTTTATTGGTAATGGCTATAAAGTCGATGTTTTAAATATTTTAAAGGGTACTGAACGGGGTACATATATTAAGGGGCTTGAAACCCAACATAATGCTCGAAAAAAATGGTTAGCCTTTGCCCCTTCAAAAAATGCCCGAATCGTAGTAGACCAGGGAGCAAAAGAAGCTTTAGCCAAAAAGAAGTCTTCTCTTTTACCTAGCGGCATCATTGCTGTAGATGGTAATTTTGAACAGGGGTCATTAATTGGTATTTATTACAAAGATCATAAAATTGCCCAGGGCTTAACAAATTACTCATCTAGTGATATCTCATTAATCAAAGGAAAAAAAACACCAGATATTAAAAGGTTTTTTCATGGAGACTTTTATACAGAAGTTATTCATAAAGATAATCTTTATTTAATAAACTGATAGTATGATGAAAAAAGATTGGCAGAGATTTATCTTAAAAGTATTTTTCTTCAGCGGACTTGCTTTTATCATCTTTTTAGCTAATCATTTTCAATGGTTTGATTTTTTTTCCTTTTACAATATTGAAAAACTGAAAAAATATATTTTAAACCTGGGAATAATAGCTCCCCTTTTTATTATCTTTCTCTATTTTGCTTTCAGTACTTTTTTTTTACCTACCATGTTTTTTTCCATGTTATGTGGGTATCTCTACGGAATCTTACCTGGCACACTTTTAGCCTGGATAGGTTTGACAGGAGGGATATTATCCTCTTTTTTAGCCAGCCGCTATTTATTTCAACAAGATTTTATTGGTTTTTTCGGAGATAAAAAAGTAGTTTTAAAGATAGAAGAATATTTAGAAAGACATGACTGGTTAGCGGTTGTTGCTTTACGCTTGTTTTTTATTTTTCCATATAATATCCAAAATTATGCTTATGGTTTATCAAACGTGAAAATATCAGTTTATATTACCGGATCCGCCATTGGAATATTGCCAATTACCATCATAAATGCCTGGTTAGGTTTTTTAGTTTCCAAAGGATCCATTGAGCTTGCAGATATTCAACTTATCTTTCAATATCTTTTTGGAGCTATGGGAATGATAGTTATTTTAATAGCTCTATTTTTTCTGATTCGCTATTTTTTTTCCATAAAAAGGAGAAAATAGTAAATATTTATTTTGAAATTAAAGATCTTTTGGTATGATTATAGCAGAAATAAGTTGAATGATAAGTATGGATTAAGTTATGAGTGATAAACCAAGTTCTAAGTTTCATGAATTATCCAATGAACTGTCTGATTTTGAACGACGTAAACTTTTGCAAAGATTATCTGTTTATAATCCTGAAAAAGAAGATTACTTAACAAATAATAATAAAAATCAACCGGAACAAGCATCAAATATAAAAAAGAAAGAATATATCGATAAAGTTTTAAAATCAATTGGTTTTTTGAGAAAAATAATTTTAATGATTAAATCTTTTTTTAGAGGTCAAAAAGTAGAAAATATCATTATAGAGGATGAGTTAAATCGGATAAAAAGAGAATTGAACAATCACTATGGTAAATATTTTAATTTCCAGGAACAAAAATTTACCCATCATTTTATAGCTAAATTTATGCCACTGCTGGTAAATATCAAATTTATTATGAGTGATTTTGTGATTTTTGATGAAGACAAAGTTCATTTTTATGACTTTTTAGCTTTTATGATTGAGAAAACTAATAATTTGGAATTAACAAATATTTTAGAAGAGACTTTGCCTGAAAATATTGAAAACAAAAAGGAGTTTTTGGATAAAAACAAGTATTTAATTGAAAGAGATAATCGGTTAAAAAAATATTTCAGTCAATTTGAGTCACAAGTTTCTCATAATCTTAATCCACAATATATTAAGCTGGATTTATTATTTAAGATTATTTTTTTTAAATATGATTTATTAACCCGAAATTTTTTAATATCAGATATTGGGGATGAAGTAACTCCAATCAATGTTGCTGATTTTTATAGTGTTGTTGATGTTTTAGAAAAAATCTATCGATTATTTACTAGTTTTAATGTTTCTTATCAAGAATTATTTATTATGGATGATTTTTTTGATTACTTCAGGCGTTTTCCAATTGAGAAGGGCAATGATGAAATCGTAGAAATAGCCCGTTATCAAGATGCAATCTTAAAAATATTTCATAATATTGAAGAGCTTCAAAAGGAGATCCCTTTTACTGTAATTTTTCAATATCTGTATAAGAATTTATTTTATCAATCTAAACAAATTGTATATTCTTCTCATATTAATGATATATATCGAACATATAAAAGAACCATTTTAGAAAAATTATGGGAAAATCGGTATCATGAATTAAAATATCAAAATATTATGGAAATGATCCATGAACTGATGCCAGGATTTAATTTTAACACTTTAGAGTATTTTAATTTTGAATTAAAAAAGAACCTGGAAAAATATTCACAGAAAATTATTGAGGACTTCTATGCTTTAAATTTGATATGTGAATTTTTAAAAAAACTTTATTTAAATAATCTGGAAGTGTATATCAACAAAATACTAATTGACGGTATTTTTAAAAAAGAACAGGTTCATTCTAATTTATCTGCTGCTTATTATTCATTAAATTCTATGGTTGCTAAGATTACTGCTTTTGACAATAAATTTAAAACTGACAACGTGATGGAAAAAAAGGTGACCATGACTTTGAGAAAGGTGGCAAATGATCCTAACTATAAATCACCTCTGATCAATATTGTCTCTGATATTAATAGTGAATCTCAAGAATTAAGAAAAGAAGCAGAAGAAGCAATCCGTTTTATTACCCAATTTTGTCACACCCTGATGGACTTAAATAATCCTTCTAATATTCCGATAACGAATTTTGCACTACTCAGATTTACTGGGTATTCCAGTTCCTATAGTGCTACTGAGTATGCAATCAATCTATTTCAAAATTTTTATGAAATTTATCAGTTAGTCGTTGAATCGTTTATCTAGTATTCCTGTTGAATAAGGGAAAGTAAATAATAATTTACTTTTGTGTGACTTTTAAAGGATCGTTTTCAATTTTCAGAAAGTTTTTTATGATTGTATTTCTCTTCATAACCACTTCTTTCAAATTCTGGTAGATCTTTGGATTACTAAATAGCCTGACACAAGCAGGATCATCTCTTGCAATCTGCGAAATTTGAAAAATGGAATACCCTTGATAATACTGATCTTTAATCTTGATTGGAAAAGTAATATTAAAAAGAGGAATAACTCTTACATGGGTAATCTCAATTGTTTGGTTCCATTTCACAACATCAAACTGAAGAACTAAGCTTTCTGAAGTCTTTAAATAAGGTGCTTGGTGATTTGCAGACTCTTTAAGATATGGCAAATATCTTGCCTGGGCACTGATATAATTTCCTAAAGAATATGCAATAAGAGTCTTGCGTCCATCTTTCTGGTAGTAATATTCAATTTTTTGTAATACATGGGGATGATGGCCTAAAATAATATCTGCACCAGCATCTGCCATTTTTTTTATCGCTTTTTCTTGTAAAGCATGCGGGGTAGACTGGTACTCCATACCACAGTGAAAACTGACAATAACAAGGTCTGTGTTTTTTTTTCCTTCTTTAATCAATTTACAATACTTGTCAATTTTTGGCTGATCATCCCAGCGAACCAAATTAATAAAGGGACTATCCTTTTTTTCTACATAGGGAAGGCCATTAACAGAAAAGGTGAGACTCAGGTAGCCGATAATAATCTGATTTTTCTCAAAAATAGTCATTTGCTTGCCATCATCCGGATTTCTAGCCATTCCTGAGTAGATGAGTTGATTCTTTTCTATTGCTTCAATAGTGGACAGAATACCTTTTTTTCCTTGATCATAGGAATGATTATTTGCTAGAGAAACTATGTCAATACCACAGACTGACATAGCATCTACAAGTGCTGTTTTTGCATTAAAATGGGGATAACCGGAAATTGGTATATGATCATTAACTGGTGTTTCAAGATTTGCAAAAGTTAAATCGTCTCCAAGAAAAATAGCTTTTGTATGCTCAAAAAATAACTGATATTTTTTTTCCTGGGCTAATACATAATTTTGCAGATCCAGATGTGCCATAACATCACCAACAGCACTAACAGTTAGTTTTTGTCCAGATACAAAATAAATCAGAGTCAAAGTGAAAAAAACAGTATAAATTTTTATTTTCATAATAAATTCATAACAAAATAACCAGGGTAAAGCAAATATTTTTGTGAAAAAAAGCACTTGGCAGAATAAATATTTTATGATTATATACTCATATATTGCTGGTGGATAATTGTGAAATAGCAAAGTCCCTAAAATATTTAAATATTTTTTTATATGGAGTGGGGAGGGCATACGTAAAGATCGCAGCTGGTAAACTTAGCTTCACATATGTTCGAGTAATAATAAATTTATTTTTATTTAGAATAAAAAAATCAGATTTGCCGAAACTATCATTATAGTTTATTAATTGAGAGGAATACATGATCAAAAAAATAGTTGTTACTTTATCTGTGATTCATTTTTCTCTATCTTTATTTAGCGGAGAAATTAAATTAGATCAAAATAAGGATGGAAAAACCGATCGTTGGATTACTGTTAATCGTGCCAAACAATGGTTATTATATGATATTAATAAAAATAGCAAACCAGATGAGTCAATTTTTTATGTTAATGAAAAAGAGTGGATCTATTTAATCGCTAATGAAAAATTAGATTTTTCTGGTGATGGAAAACCAGACGTTTGGATAAAAAATAAATTTAGTGGAAAAACTTTTGTAAAAACCATTTCAATTGATTCTAATTATGATGGCCAAATTGATTTAATACGTATGGAAAAAAATGAAAAGGTTTACGAGCAAAAATCAGATACAGATTTTGATCGCCTTTTTGACACTTTTGAATTCTTTAATCATAATGGAGAAAAAACAAAAGAGGGAATTGATACTAATAAAGATCAAAATCCTGATGACTTTTATTATTTTGAAGGGAAACATCTGGTGAAACAGGAATTAGATACCAATTATGATAAAAAACCGGATTTATGGATCTTATTTCAATATTTCAGTGATGGTAAATTTGAAAAGTCAATCATCTTTAAGGATAATAATACTGATGGAAAAGCAGATGAATGGCATTATACCAATCAAAAACGACAGGTAATCAGAATAGAGCGTGATACCAATTTTGATGGAAAAGTTGACAAAATTGAAGATCTTTTAAAATGAGTGAAGATAAATCAGAAATCATTTATGGCAAAAATCCAGTAAAAGAGAAACTAAAATCGATTGTTAAAGGGAAACTTTACATTCAAAAAGACTCACCGCGTAATCATTTTGCTGATCTAACCAAAAAAGCAAACTCTCGCAATATTCCAATCAGATATTTGACAAAAACTGAAATGAATAACCGTTTTAGTGTTGTCCATCACCAGGGAGTAATATTAGAAATTGACGATTCTTATTCTTTTGTCATAGATGAAAAAGAATTTCGTAATCATTTAGCTGAACAAGAATATCAAAACATTGTAGTTTTGGATGGAGTAAAAGATGTCGGTAATCTGGGAGCCATACTTCGTTCCTGTCTTTTGTTTGATGTAGATGTCGTGATTTTGCCTAGAGATAATTCTGCACCAATCAATGAAATAGTCGTAAAACGATCTGCTGGTGCGGTTTTTCAATTAAAAGTTGCCTATGTAACTAATCTAGTACGGATACTCGATTCTTTAAAACAGGAAGGGTTTTGGATTTATGGAGCACTCTTAGATGGAGTCTCTTTACCTGAGGCGGATTTTTCGATTTCCAAAAAAGTAATTGTACTGGGTGATGAGGGGAAAGGAATTCGGCCATTAGTCGCTAAGAATTGTGATTTTTCTATTTCAATACCAACAAATCAAAAACTGGATTCTCTCAATGTTTCTGTAAGCACTGGAATCATATTATACCAGTTTTATATAGCAAAATCATAAGTATCAGCTGTTAACTCAAAAACATGTTTTATGATTTCACTGGAAATACCAGAGAATTGAGTATTCTTTCGCATAGCATCAGGATTCCATTCTGCTTTTACTAATCATCCTTTTAAAATTAATCCCTGTGGTTTATTAATAATTTTGATCTGCAATAAACAAGGACTTTTACTAATGATCATTAGTTTTTAATTATATACAAATCCATTTCGAAAAATATAGAAAATAAAATTAATCACTCAAAATAGCCCAATTATTCTTAAAAATGTATTAAAATAATTAAAAGAGAAGTCATGGAATAGAAAAAAAATAATAATACAAAATCTCTAATTCTAAATTACCAGAGATTTTTCTTAGTTAATATTATATTATTATATTGACCAAGTTAATGAAATGATAAATCAAATCTATGTAAGGAATCTTTATGATAATTCTGGATGATCTACTTGCCCGTGATGATGATATGTCATATCTTTTTAAGTATGCTATTGTAAAGACTGGACAAGCTACTACAGATTCACTTTTCAATTTTAAAGCAATCAGTAAATTAAAGGATGATTTATTCACTAAAATATTAAAACCTCTTTTGCAGTTTACCGACTGCTATATTCGAATAAAAGATTTTAGGCGATTAGATTTTTGTTTTGTTTATTTATTAAAAGAACCGACTCAAAGGGGAATAGAACGAAAAATTGAAGAAAACTCTTCAAAAGCCTATAATCTGGAAGGGATAGTGGATAGAAAAACTTTGTTAAAATTTGCTCAGGAAATTGAACAGTCAAATTTTGTACAGATGTTTAAATATTTAAAAGATGGGTCTTATAAACTGGAGACAGATGAAATACTGGACAAAACCGAAGTGACGATTCAGAAATTTCTTCCTTTTAAAAATCAAAACATTTCCCTTTCTACTTATGAATTATTTGAACTCTTTTTTCCTAATTGGAAAGACTATTTTCGAAAATTAATTGAAAAAACGAAAAAAGAGATAGAAGTTAAAATACAGGAAATGAAAAAGAAAAAGGCAATTCTCAATGAAGAAATTATTGCCAGTAAAATTTATTGGAATAAAGATCAAAAACGGTTCCCCCTTTATTATGAAATTTCCAAAAAAGTAGAAATGGCTTTACAAGAACATCTGGCTGAAAAATTTCATAAAAGTGAAGTGGAAAAATTTTTTCAAAATCGGGATAATTTTTTTTGTATGAAATTGACTCAAGAAGAAAAAATAAATGAATTAAAGGGGACTTTTCAGGGGAATTCTTATCAATTTTTTTTGAACAATAATGGACTTCAAATATTGGAAAACGGCAACACTGTAAGTATGGTAAATGAAGAAAAACTCCAGTAT
>JAKSBL010000216.1 GCA_022361115.1 Spirochaetota bacterium
CCCCCACCTAGCCCACAACCAATTTCTAATATTTCAGGATTTGATCTTTGATCAATATCCCAATTGAGAATTTTTGCTCCGCCTTTATTATGAACATTATAAAAAAGATTATTAATATAATATTCATTAGTTACCTCTATATTTTCAGGCGAAAAGATAATATCGACTCCGCTTTTTTTACCTTCTAAATATTCCGGATAATGTTTAGCCATAAGAGAGAGCATATTAAAAGCAGCAATACTGTTGGGCGCTTTTTGCTTAGCTTGTTTGAGTATTTCCTGCAGATTAAAAGTGACTTTTTTATCAGTTAGCTGATATTTATTTTCATCACGATGCGTTAATTTTTCAGCATAACCATCCAGAACCAATCTGTCTAGTAACCATTTTAATGAACTGTATACTTTTTCAGGATATTGTTTTTTAACAATAATTTCAGAAATTGTGGTAGGATTTTGTAAATATTGATCTATTTTTGTATCATTTAATATATTATCTATCAATTTTAATAAATAGTAATCAGTTAATTTCCAAATATCTTGAATATTTTTAGAAATTAATTCTTTAAGATACCATTCCTCAAGCATGTTTTTTCCTGTACTTTTAATAAAAGTAAATATACATTAATGTTTAATTTTTGTCCATACTTGCTAAATGTTTATTAAATAGGCTTTACATTTTTTTTTTAAACTTACGTACGATTGATTTTTAAGCTGAGTTAAATCGATTTCATCTTGACAATTTGTATTTTATGTTTTAAAAAAAACATATTAGTTTTTTAAAATTGTGAAAATCTAGAAATATGGTAAAATTATCATTTAAGGAAACTGAATGACATTTAATCAATGTAAACACAAAAGCTGTAATCAAAAGTCAGTCTTTTTTACTGATTATTGTTTAAAACATACTAAAGATAAAGATTCATTGATCAAAACAATTCACCAATATATCAAAGAGAATCAAATTATCAAAGATTGTAATTTTACAGGAATTCCCTTTGATAACTGTGATTTCTCTCAAAAAGATATTTCCTATACGGTTTTCTCTAATTGCAATCTCAAAAATTCTATATTTAAAAATACTACAATTATTTCATCATTTTTTGATTTTGCAAACATATTAAACTCTGATTTTTCTAATAGTAATATTAAATTTACTATTTTTGGTGGTGCGGATCTTTCCAATTCTAAATTTTTAGAATCTTCATTGGTTTTCTGTAATTTTTTAGGAACTAATATCAATCATAGTAATATGAATAATACAGATCTAAGCCATTCGCGTTTTATATTTAGTTCAACTGAAAACACGACTTTCCATAACTGTAATTTAAAAAAAGCTATTTTTCAAAATGTAGTTTTTGATATTGACAGCTTAGAATCATCTAATTCACAAGATGCAATTCTTATAGATTGTCGGTGCACCAATGGGAATATAGAGGACTTTTTAAAATGAAAGTATTTACAATCCTAAATCCTGTTACTATTTCAAATATTTACTTTATCACAGATGATAAACAAGAATATGGAGTATTAATCGATCCAGGTGATTTTACTTTAAATATTTACCAAATGATAAAATCTATTGGTGCAGAGATAAAAAAAGTTATCATTACTAATAATGGAAAAAATCAAACCAATGGAATCCCAATTATTAAAAAAATTTATGATGCTCAAATCTATGCTAAAACCAAAATAAATTTTGATTATCCAGTACAACTCTTAAAAAAAGATGATATTATTAAAGAGAGGGAATTAACATTTCGAGTATTAGAAACCCCAATACACAGTTTTGATTCTATTTCTTTACTGATTCAAGATGCTTTATTTGTTGGCAATCTATTACAGGCAGGTTCTTTAAGTTCTATTGATAAATCAACCACACCCAGCCATTTTGAGTTAAATATTGTCAAAAAATATTTTTTTAATCTTTCTGACTCTACCATTATTTACCCAACAAAAGGACCGGCAACAACTCTCATGATTGAGAAAAAATTTAATCCCTATTTCAAAATGATTTCTCATTAAAGAAACCAGATCTGATTTGCTTATTTCTTATCATAGCAGCCACTTTTTTTGGTTTTTCCTGGAATATTATGCAGTCTTATTTAAATTCTTAACTTTTTTTTACCGAAAATAAAGATAAGGGGAAATTTTTCGTAAACATATTTGAAACAATCTAAAAAGCATGCTAAAATTTAAATAATGATAGGTATTAAAATATTGAATACCATTTTAGGATAAACAATGATTTCTTCATCATTAAGTAGAATTGAACAAAAATTTATTTTTCAGTTTCTTAAAACAAATAAAGTTGCAATGGAAATAAAATCAGAAATCAATGCAACAGAAGCTGTTATTTTAGGTTTTAATAATAAAGAGATTAAAATTGAGTTAGTCAAAGTATTTGATGAGTTCCATAAATACCATGCAAAACTTAAGGTTTTCTTTTATTTTCAAAATAACTATTATGCTTTTAACAGTGAAATTGTGCAAATTCAAAATAATGTTGCTATCATTAAAAATCCGGAAAGTGTTGCTAAAAATTTACAGAGAAAATTTGATCGAGTCTTGATTGAAGGAAAATACCAAGTAGAATTTGATGTAGAAGGAGAAATCCTTCCTCTAGATTTTCCGCAAACCAAAATTACCTATTTACCAAATAAAGCACCTGTTAATGCCGACTTCACCAATATACGGATAGATGATATTATTAAACGCTTTCGTAATAAATTATCTTCATTGATTTCTGATAATAAAATTACCATGTTAAGACACTTTACGCCAAGTACTTTTATGGAGCAAATGGTAATCGAATATGGAAAAATCCTTTATGTTCCCAAAACAATATCTGAGTTAAGAGTGAAACAAACGGATACCCAGTTAGATATTTTAAAAAAAGATGATTGGATAGACTTTGAAATAAAAAGAAACAAGACCAATCCCACATTTATAAACAAAGCAGTTTCTTCGCATTTATTAAAACTTAAAGATACTAATATTTTTTCCTATGTTATATTGCCAGTCCTCTATAGAAATTATGTAGTGGCTCTGATCTACTTAATCAATCAGTTTAATAATCCCCAACCCATTGATGAAGCATTGATTAGCTATGCCTATCAGTTCTCAAGGATTTTGTCCTTTTCACTAAAAATTAATGGATACTTTAAAGAGGAAGAGGGTAAAAAAGATCACTATATTACACCGGTTTTTGATCTGAGTCCAGGTGGTTTAGCCTTTTATTTAGATAAAAATATATTAGAAGATAAATTGTTAATTGATCGTAATTTAAATCTACATCTTAATATTAAAGATAGAAAGATTAATGTAAAAGCAAAACTGGTAAGAAAATTTACAAAACTTACCAGGTATTACTATGGTTTTATGTTTCTTGACATTAAAAATGATGATTTTCAATTTCTTAAAAATTTTTTATATGACTAATCAGGATTGCTTATGACTAAAAAGATTTCATTTCTATTAATAATCATAACACTAGTTGCAACTCACACTTTTTCTGCTCCTGATAAAAACTGGTTAAAAGAGGAAGAAAAAGCCAGAAAACTATTTAAAGCAGGTAAAACAGATGAGGCCATCATTTTGTTTCGTGAAATCATCTTATCATCAAATAATGAAAAAGTAAAAAAAGAATCCTATTTCTGGTTAGCATTAGCCTATATGAACACAGATAAATATGATCTTGCTGAAAAATATCTGGAATATTATTTAACAAACTATCAGAAAGATTCTGCTAATTATGCTGAAGCCAATTATCAAAAAGGGAGACTTTTATTTTTACAGGAACAATATCAATCTAGTATTGATCAACTAAACCTTTTTATTAAAATCTTTCCTGATGATTCTCTTATTCCCAATGCTTATTATTGGATTGGAGAGTCCTTATATGCTCTCGGGCAATTTGATGATTCGGCTTTCTTTTTTCATATTGTTATTGAAAAATATCCTAATAGTTTTAAAAGAGAAGCATCGATCTACAAATTAAAACTTATTGAACATAAAAAGAGTGAACTCACTCTACAAAACCTTTTAAAATGGTCACAAGAACAATTTATAGCAACTTTAAATAAACTGAAAATAAAAGAAAAAACTCTTTCTGAAGCACTTCAGCAATATCAAAGCGGTTCTTCTGATTCAGATGGTAACAATAGTGAAAGAATTGCCCAGTTACTTGCTGAAAAGCAATTATTAGAAAATAAAATTACGGAACTGGAAAACCGGATTCAAATACTGGAACAAGCAGCTACCGGAGATGACAGTGCCTTAGCAGAAAAAATGAAACAATTAGAATTAAGAACTCAATTACTCAATCAGAAAGAAGAAGCTTTAAGGCTATTAGAGGAAAAACTAAAAGACAAGGAACAATCACTTGAGTAGTTTCAGAAATGGATTTTTTACATTTTTTTTCATTATCCTAATGCTTTCCATAAGTGCAAATGAAAAATCTTTAGAAGGTAAACACATAAAATGTGTTATTTCTGAAATTGATGGAAGATTTCGATTATATGGCCGCCACAATGATAAAGAAAAATGGACTCCTTTAATCTATGAAGATTTCCCTTCAACATCCTATTTTCGTTTTTATAAAGATA
>JAKSBL010000632.1 GCA_022361115.1 Spirochaetota bacterium
ATTGCTGTAGCATCTAATAATTCATTTTTTTCATTAAAAAGAGCTACTCCATTCTTACCATCCAAGATGATTGGGATTTTATCCAGGTCAACTGGATTAATTTTAAAAGCTGTATAGCCTGTAATATGGGGAAATTTTGCTAAAACCTCTTGAGAAAGGCCAGCCGGTTCATAAGTGAGGGTAATTTTATCTCCTCCGTCAATTCCATCAGCTGATATGGCTAGATCTCCCGCCAGACTATAATGCAAAGTGGCCGAATAATTAGCTTCCACATTGATATTCCAGGCCAGGGTATCTTGATTTACCCAGATTGCTTCTGCTTGATTTAAATTTCCTTTAGGTGCGCCATCTGTGATGGTTAAAATGTGACTGACACTGTCGTAACTAAAAAACACTTCTCCGTTATCCTCTGGTACTGTAAAAGTTATATTGTTTCCTCCGGGAACACCATTTTCTCCATAATTTTCATGCCAACTTTCATTGATCGTTACCTTACATTGATAGTTGCCTGCTGGCAGGGCAGTGGTGATAAAGGTATAAATGCCGTCCCCATCCTTATCCTGCATCCAGGTTCCGAGAAACTCAGGTTGCCAATCACCGGAAGCACCGAGATGGGTAAGGTAATCACCAGGTAAGGTGACTATGTATGAATTTACATTGTCTGTTATCCAATGGGTCTCATGGTCATAAAAAAATTTAACAGGAGTTTCTTCTGCTAGAGATAAGGGGATATTTGCCCCAAAAAAAACCCCATTTAGTCCATAATTTTCATCCCAGCTGTTATTTAAGGCTGCCTTGTATTCATAATCACCAGCCGGAATGGTAAAGGTGTTGGTCCAGATTTTGCTTACTGGATCATAATTTAAGTAGGTGACTGAAGATTCCGGCTGCCAATCTCCATTTGATCCCACTTCACTCTGCAGAGATCCGGCTATAGTAACATAATTTGGGTCTGGAGTATCAGATCCAAAAACCAATGTTCCTGCAAATAACACCATTAATAATAGGATAAACTTTTTAGCATTCCTTTGAAGTAAAAACTTCATCTTTTCCTCCTTTTTTAACTTTTTAATATTAAAAATTATAAAATCCAGGATAAAATAGTTAGGAGCCCACAAATGTTCTTCTTTACTGATAATTTTTCCGTTAAATCTAAATTGATTTTACACTTGCTCTCTCGATGATCTTATGAGGCATTATTTTGCTCTTTAATTTTTTTCCAGACATTAGATCCATTAGCATATTTAAACCATCCCAGCCCATTTGATAAAAATCTTGTTCAACAGTGGTGAGAGGAGGGAAACACATGTTTGCTAATTGGGTGTTATCCAGGCCAATAATAGCTAATTGCTCTGGAACTTTAATTCCTATACTCTGGGCCGCATTCATTGCACCAATGGCCATTTCGTCACTGGCAGCAAAGATAGCTGTTAATTGTGGGTAATTTTTTATGATTGTTTTGAGACAGGAAAATCCACTATGGTAACTGAAATCGCCCTGAATGATACTATGTTCCTTGAGTGGGAGATTGTTTTTGTGTAAAGCTGCTTTAAAGCCCTCAATTCTCGGTAAGCCGGTGATCAGATCACTTTCTGCACCAGCAATCATTCCGATTTCTCTATGATTATGATCAATTAAGTATTGTGTTGCATCAAAGGCGGCCTTTTTGTCATCAATTTTTATATGAATATATTCCTGCTCAAAATCCTTTGTAGAAATCAGCACCACTGGAATTTCCAGCTCTTTTATTCTTTTTTTATATTCAGTTTTGACAAATTCACTGATAATCATCAATCCATCCACCCTTTTGCTTTGCAGGAGGTCAAGATATTTCATGGTCCTAAATCCGATATTATCAGTATTACAAATAATTACACTGTGATCGATAAGATGAGCTGCATCCTCAATTCCATATAAAATAGTGGTTGCCACTAGACTGGATAATTTGGGGATAAGGACAGCAATGGTTTTATTACTTTTGCCAACCAGTGCTCTGGCAGATTGATCTGGTTTATAACCTAAATCTGCAATGGCTTGTAAAACTTTTTTTTTGGTTTCTGGTTGGTAGCCTGGGAGTTCATTCAGCACTCTGGATACTGTTGCAATCGAAACCCCGGCCTTTTTCGCGACATCTTTAATCGTTGCCTTCATATATTCTCTTTTTACGTAAACGTTTACGTAACGATAGCATAAAAACCAATAGTCAGTCAAGGAGTTTTTTTAATTGTAACTGTCTATTTTAGACAGTTACAATTTTAATAATCAGGCAAAGCTATTGATATTTACAAAATCTAATAATGATCCTCTCTTAGCTATCGGAAGGCTGGTTATTAATAAAATCAGTTACTTGCTGGAGATCATAATCAGCCCACCAGGAAGCTACTATTTTTTTATTATTGATAGAAATACCAGCCCTGGTGACAGAAACTTCATCTGGTTTATAAGGATGTTTCTTTACAGTCATTCCCAGTACATTTCTCACTTGAATCTCATCTTTTGTAATCACTGCAGCTGGATTAACCAATAATAAAATCCCCAGAATGAGTAGTATAACTCCGGTGAGAGTATTTATTGATACTCCAATAACAAATGATGTTCCCAGGATAAAACAACTGCCAGCAATAGTAATGATAGGAAGAAGTTTTTTGTTTCTTATTTCAATCATTCGTCACCCCTTTTTTATAAATAGTATAGCAGAATCAAGGAGCGAGTACAATAAGAATGGGTTATATCATTTGATTAAACTGCCAGTTAAAATTTTTTTACTCGGAGTCTTCTCTACAGCATTCTTTTCCCTGAATCCATTTACAAAAAGGAGAGGCAATAATAACACCTAAAACTGGACCGATAAAATAGATCCAGAGATGATTCAGATTTAAAGTTGCTATAGCTGGACCTAGTGAACGAGCCGGATTCATTGAGGCTCCTGAAACAGGGCCTCCGAACAGGGCAGCCAAAGCTACAGTTCCTCCTACAGCTACACCAGCCATTATGCCCTTTTCCATATGTCCGGTAGAAACATTTAAGATTACAAACATTAACAACATGGTTAAAATAACTTCCATCATTAAGGCAACCCAGAGATTATCTGCTGGCTGAGTCACCCCAATGGTATTTGCTTGAGGAAAAAGCATAATCAGTACAAAGCCTGCTCCTAAGGCTCCGCAAAATTGACTCAGTATATAGAGGAGGGTATCTTGCCATTTTAACTTTTTAACCAGAAAAAAACCCAGACTGACTGCTGGATTTAAATGTGCACCAGAAATATTGCCTACAGAATAAATCATGACCATAACTGTAAAACCAAAGACCAAAGATATTCCTAAATGACCGATAGTCCCTCCGGTTATATTATTGACAGCTACAGCACCACAGCCATTAAAAACTAAAAAAAAAGTTCCAATGATTTCAGATAAATAACGATTCATTTTATTGCTCTTTATGTTTTTTTTTACCTTATCACTTTTTAAATAATGTGCATAGAAAAAAATGCGAGGATATACTCTTCTTCACTATTTGACAGTGAAAACCTTATATTCTATAATGAGGTTCAGATATTCAACTTATAAAGGGGTAACATATGTTAAAAAAAATAGAATACCATGATTATTGTAATGCCTTTGTTAAACAATTACCTAAAGGGGCTTTTCTTAATGTAAAAGGGGAAGAAAAAGTTAATCCTATGACTATTGCCTGGGCAACTATAGGATTTTTATGGCACAAGCCAGTTTTAATGGTTGTGGTGCGATACTCTCGCTATACTTATGACCTTTTGGAAAAATCAAAAGAATTTACCGTTAGTGTCCCCCTTGATGATAGTTTAAAAAAAGCTTTGCTGATTTGTGGAACAAAGTCAGGCAGGGAAATCGATAAGATCAAAGAGTGTCAC
>JAKSBL010000527.1 GCA_022361115.1 Spirochaetota bacterium
CAAATATCATTTCAATATATTGTGAACGGTTTTTCATCCCCAGCTCATAAGTTTTATTTTCCTGGTAAAACTGAATATAATGAGAAATTTTTTCCACAAACTCAGATTGATTATGAACCTCCAGTTCCCCAAATCTTTCCATTAAATCCTGAAACGCTTTTAATATCTGTTCTTCCTCACTTAAGATTGTTTCTGCTAATTGACGAGATTCTGCTGTTTTTTGACTCTGTTTCAATTTATTTCTGATACCAATAGGAAGAGAAATAAATCCTAAGAATAAAATAAACAGAAAGGAGAGGAAAATAATTTTATTCTTCTTTATTTGATCCCAGATTTGGAAGGGAAACAACTCCAGCCCTTTTAAACGAATTTTTTTTAGTATTGACTTTCCTTTACTCATCCATTGAATGAGAGGAGCTTCGGAATAGAGTTGAATAATGTCTTCATTTTGCAATGGGTATGGCCGGCGAATTCTTTTTCCATTGATGTAAACACCATTAGCTGAATGGAGATCTTTTATAAAATACTGGTCTTTTTCATAATAGATAATACAATGTTGCCGGCTGATATATGGATGATTTAATTTTAAATCATTGGCTGGATTTCTTCCAATATGAAAAACATGATTTTTTATGAATACTTCCCGTTTATCAGGTAAAAAAACTATACTTGCTTTCATCTCTTTTTTATAAAACATTTTTAACAAGAGTAAAAAAAACCTTGCATTATCAATTATAGGCGCAGGCCCAAAAAAACCAATTGTAATTTTTTGTTTTTTCATTCTTTTTACAAAAAATTAATTGAAAATTTGTTTCAGTAATCCATAAAAAGCTTATTCTTTAACAGGTGGCTGTTGACAATCCGGTTTTAATCATTATATAATGAGCCAATGTCAATCCAAGTACGGTCTTTTATAAAAACGATCATTAACAAAATTTCTCCAATTTATACCATAAAGTGGAAACTTGCCTGGTTAGGTATTGTCATCGGTATCTGTACCGCTTTTGCTGCTTTACTCTTTTATAAAGGCTTGCATCTTTTATCCGATTTTGTCTTCCATCTGCCCAAAATTTATCTCTTATTTTTTCCTGCATTGGGAGCGTTAATTAGTGCTTTTTTAATTTATCGATTTGCTCCGGAGGCAGAAGGACATGGAATTGATGCTGTAGCCAAGGCTTTTCATCAAGACAATGGAAAAGTTCCCTTAAGAGTATCTTTAATCAAGGCAATTTCTTCCATCTTTACCCTAGGTTGTGGTGGTTCAGGCGGAGTAGAAGGGCCGATCGCACAAATTGGTTCAGGAATTGGCTCAACTTTGGCCCAAAAATTTAAATTTGATCAGTCTGAAGTGCGCTCATTAATGTTAGCCGGCAGTGCTGGCGGAATTGGTGCAATCTTCAAAGCACCATTAGGTGGAGCCTTTGCCAGTATTGAAGTGATTTATCGGGAAGATTTTGAAGCTCCTGCTCTCATTCCTGCTGTTTTTGCAGCTATAACCAGTTTTTTTTTTTTTTTTTTTTTTGTACCTGGCAGAAATGTATTAAATATACCGGTATCCAGTTATGGACGTCTTAATGAAATCCCCGCTTATATCATTTTAGCTATTTTGTGCTGGATTGTTGGCTGGGTTTTTGTTAAATTTTTTCATGGCACAAAAAATATTGTGAATAAATTTCAAATACCAAAAGTTTTAAAACCCTTTTTGGGAGGCATTTTAGTAGGAATCATAGGTTTTATATACCCCCGAGCTATTGGGGCACATCTCACTCCTTTAATTGAAATGACCAATCAGGTTTTTCCCTTAAAAATAATTGTTATATTAATTGTTCTAAAACTTTTATCTACCTGTTTTACAGTAGGTACGGGTGGTTCAGGAGGAGTGTTTGGGCCTTCCCTTTTCATTGGCGGTATGCTTGGAGCACTGGTTTATCAGGTTTTACATATCATTCCCTATCCTTTTTATATTCCCTCTATCAATGCTTTGATCATCGTTGGAATGGCTGCTTTTTTTACCGGTGTTGCCAAAGCACCAATTGGAGCAATGATAATGGCTTGTGAAATGATTGGTTCCTTCCAGTTATTAGTTCCCTTGCTCTTTGTTAATGTTGTAGTGTCTATCCTGAGCCACTCATATGGAATATATGTCAACCAGGTAGAAGACCGTTTTCATTCTCCGATTTATATGAAAGGAATTCCTGCTTTTATCTTAAAACATATTAATATTACTAAAATTTATAAACCGGTTGCAGAAATCAAGGGCTTCACTACCTTAGAAGAACAAATGTCTGCAGAAATCTTGTTAGACTATCGAAATCGGGATGACATTATCTTTCCAATACCAGTAGTAAATCAAAATCAAGAGTTAACCGGGATGATTACCATGAAAAAAATCA
Organism: Spirochaetota bacterium; assembly: GCA_022361115.1. Taxonomy (GTDB): domain Bacteria; phylum Spirochaetota; class GWE2-31-10; order GWE2-31-10; family GWE2-31-10; genus JAKSBL01. Next base: position 2,394 of record JAKSBL010000527.1, read on the forward strand.
ATAAAGAAGCAAATCAAACCGAATTGTCTCAAGTAAAGATCAAAGATATTATGTATAGTGCTCCTCATTGTTATGTGGATGATACTGTCCTGCAAGCAATCATCACTTTTAAAAAATATTATTTCTCACGAATCCCTATTATCGATCGTGAAAACAAACAAATTATTGGAATCCTCCAATATCAGGACTTATTCGGCAATATAGAAGCTGTTACTCAATAAATCTCATCAATCATATTTTTTTTCGGAATCAACCGCCTCTTATAATCAGAGTGTTCCTGGCGAGTTGGGATTTCAATATCCAGCTGAGTGACATCTTCATAAGGAATTTGCTTTAATAAATGAAAAATACAGTTTAGACGGGCTCGCCTTTTATCATTTGCTTTGACAATATACCAGGGAGCTACCTCGATTTCAGTTTTTTCCAGCATAATATCTTTGGCTTTTGTATACTCTTCCCACTTTGCCCTGGATTGTAAATCCATAGGAGAAAGTTTCCACCGTTTTCCCGGATCTTTAATCCTCTCCTGAAATCGTCGTTCCTGTTCTTTGTCACTAACTGATACCCAGTATTTTATTAAAATAATTCCTGATTCAACCAGCATTTGTTCAAAAGTCGGTACCCATTTCATAAAATAATTATATTTTTCCCCAGACACAAAGCCCATCACTCTCTCTACCCCTGCACAGTTATACCAGCTTCGGTCAAAAATGACCATTTCACCTGCTCCTGGTAAATATGGCACATATCGTTGAAAGTACCATTGTGTTTCCTCTTTTTTACTAGGAGCACTTAAAGCTATGACATGACAGTAACGGGGATTCAGTTTAGCAGTAATCCTTTTTATAATCCCGCCTTTTCCTGCAGCATCCCTGCCTTCAAAAATAATGAGAACCTTTAAACCTTGTTTCTTGATCCAGGCTTGTTGTATGGCTAGTTCTGTCTGAAGTTTTTTTAGTTCCCGTTCATAAAACACCTTATTTAGCCGTTGAGTAGGGATATCTTCGGCAACTGATCCCCGGTCTTTGGGTTCTTTATACTTCCATTCATAATATTCATCTTCTAGTTGATCATCTTGAAAATCCTGAGACATGCTTAACCTCCCAAAAAGATAAATACCATCATATCATATATTTGTTAATATTTTTTTAATTTATTTCCCTAGCTGATCTAACAACTTTGACAGAATTTCTTTAATCTGTTATATATAAAATTCTTAAAAACAGGATTTTTGCAAACAATTTATAAATTTAAAGGATACCTAGGTTTGATCAAAAAGGTAAAATCGTAAAAAGTAATTGTTAAGGAGTCAATCTTGCCAAAAGTAAAATTAAAAAAGCAAAAAAAATATGATTTTAACTATAAAACTACTATCAAAGTACGTGATATTAATTATGGAGGCCATCTATCTAATGATTCCCTAGTAGGCCTGCTGCATGAAGCAAGAATTGATTTACTGAAACAAATGGGTTTTGGTGAATTAAATCTTGGTGATCAAAAAACCGGCATAATCATGACTGATCTTGTAGTCAATTTTAGAAACCAGGGCTATATGCATGATGAGATTACTATTCAAAGCCAGATAGATGAAATCAGTTCAGTAGGATTTAGGGTATTTCACCAGATTTTAAAGGAAGAAACACTTATTGGATTAGCAGAAATTGGTATTGTTTGTTTCAACTATCAAGACAATCAGATTGCTGATGTGCCGGAAGTTTTTCTCCAAACATTAGAACAATTTCAAAAGGATTGTTAAAAAACTGACCCATTAATTCATTCTCCCTTTATAATTAATTTTAATGAAGATTAATTATTTAAAGAATGATAAAAAAATCAGCCACTTAAAAAACTTCTCTGAAACCCAAAGGTATTTGTATCAGTTTCGGGTAAGAATTTTTTTGATTCTTAATGGATTTATGTTTTCCCTGGGTATAATCGGGATAATTCATCAGCTGGTGGTTAGTCAATTTTTTCATGATCCAGGTAGTTTTTTATTTATTGCCATCTCTCTGTTCACATTTGTCATATATTATAAGACAAGAAAGATACAAATTTCAGCAGCTGTATTGATTATCCCGATCTACCTATTTATTCTTACCATACCCTATTTTTTTTCAAGGTTTAATTTAGAATCAGCTACTTTTTTACGCTTATTTTTTATAGTACTTGTCTTTAATTATTTACTCATTTTGCTGACTTCCATTTTGATTTCACCTTATTTCACACTAGGTTTAACCATAACTTCACTGATTTTCTATATTCCTTATTTGAAACTTCACTCTCAACAAACCAGCTGGTTCTTTAATGTGACTTTGGTTAGTGTAGGATTTATGATTATCCTCTCATTTAGTTTTATTTTATACCATTTTGTTTTTACTCTTTTCAATCGTTTAGAGGATCACAACCAAAATCTAAAGAAAAAAGTCAATGAGCGGACAAAACAATTGGAAACATTGCAGGAAGAAATGGTCAGAATGGCTCATCAGGCAGGTATGGTCGAAGTAGCTGGGAACATTTTGCACAATGTAGGAAATATTCTCAATAATGTTAACACCTCAGCTTCACTTATTGAGGAAACCATTAATCAATCGGCAGTCAATAAATTTAGAAAAGCCAATGATCTCATTAGAGATCACCAAGATCATCTCCAGGATTTTTTACAGAATGATCCGCGCGGTAAAGAATTGATTGAATATTACCTCTTATTAGAAAATTATTTAACAGAAGAGCAGCAAACTATTTTGGAAAATACCCAGCGGCTAAAAGATAAGATTCATATTATAAATGAGACTATTTCTACTCAAAGGCAATATGGGAGAGGTCCTGATTTAATCGAAGAAATTAATATTATTGAGCTGATCGAACAAACTTTAATTTTAGAAAACAATCATTTAAAAAAAAGAAATATATCTATTGCAAAAGATTATCAATCCCATTCAAGTATAAATGGTCAAAGGGCCAAACTTTTTTATATCATTATCAATATCATTCAGAATGCTCAAGAAGCACTGATCGCATCTGGTCAACAAGTTAAAGAAATTCAGATCAAAACCTGGCAAAAAAATAGCTACTTTTTTTTAAAAATCTCAGACAATGGTGTTGGTATTAAAGAAGAACACTTAAAAAAAATATTTAAATTTAAGTTTTCTACAAAATCTGGTCATAATGGATTTGGCTTGCACAATTGTGCTAATTATCTAGCAGAAATGAAAATCGATATAGACGTACAATCTGAAGGTGAAAATAAAGGAGCTTCATTTCAATTAATTTTTCCTCTAGACAATCAAAACGACTCTAGATAATTACAAAACTGATGAAACGCCTCAATATCAACTATCTGCCTCAATTGTCTGGGATCCAGCAAAAAACCACTCTTTTTATGTTTAAAAAACTCTGCATCCCACCATTCAGTTTTTATAAATCCCTTTTCAAAATGATAAATATAGGGCTCGAATGCCGACAGATTTTCCCTGAAATAATTCACTTTGGCAAAACACAATTTATAAATTCGAAATAAGCTTCCAATTATGTCATTTTTTAAAAGGAAAGTGTGCTTAAAAATGAGCTGAGGATGACTGTTTTCAGCTGTGGAGATCCATTGATTTTTTTCATCCGGCAGTAATTGATATTTTAAAACCAGTTTCTGCTTCTCAACAGTTAATTCATGAAAAAGTGGTGAATCCATATAACATAATCAAAATTAAATCAAGTTCTAGTAAATATATTTGTCTTAAAAACCCATTTTAGTCAGAGCATCATTAGCTGCATTTTCAATTGGAGCAACATATAATCCACCAGAACGGGCTATTTCTAACTCTTCATAGGTTGAAGTAACTGTCTGCTCATAAGGGATGTTCTCAACATTTTTACTCACCCCTCCTAATGCTCTTATAATTGCAATGATAATTTTTTGACCCTCTTTTTCTCCATAACCCGTACCAAAATCCGCAGAAACCTTTTCATTAAAATAAGCTAGTTTAGTTGTCAGCAAGATAACCGCATCATCAGTAGCAATACTCTGTAATGCTTCAACCATATTTATCA
>JAKSBL010000416.1 GCA_022361115.1 Spirochaetota bacterium
AGGGAATAGCAATAATAATTCCCAAATAAAAATAATTAGGAGGAATCGATATAATTTTTCTCATCATTTATCCTTTCTTTAATTCATTAAAATATACCTGGTCCATATATTTCTGGTTTTAATAAGAGAGATTTCTGCAAAAAAGATTTTTGTTTCATTTTTGCATCTCCTGAGATTTTTATGAATAATTCTTCATAAAAAAATATACTGCAAAATTTAAATAAGTCAACAGTTTTATGAATTTTTCTTCATAAAACTTGACAATCAGGAAAGGATTCGGCATAATAACTCTATGCAGCCAAGAGTACCAAAAAGAAAAAAGGGTATTGAAACCCGTCAAAAAATTTTAGATACTGCTATTAAGATGTATTCTGAAAATGGATACTATAATACAAATGTGGAGGATATTGCTAAAACAGCAGGAGTCCCTGTTGGAAGTATTTATGCATATTTTGAGGATAAGAAGGATATTCTTTATACTGCCCTGGAACAATACAATCAATTAATCATGAAAAACATGAATGGAGTTGAATCCCTTTTAGAAGCAGAGTTCATTGACTTAAAGGAACTTTTAAAAGCCTTATTAGAAAAAGTTTTGAAAGCCCATGAGATTTTGCCAGATTTTCATCATGAAATTCTCTCTTTGATTAAAACAGACCGGATTATAAAAGCTAATATTGAAGAGTCTGTTCAATATATTGAAGGAAAGGTTAAAATTTTTTTAGAAACTCACCAGGATATGCTCCGTATTAAAAATCCCGGATTAACTGCGGGATTATTAATCAGGCTTCTGGAAGAATTTGTGCATTATCTTAAATTTGATTATAAAGAAAATGAAACAGAACAGCTATGTGAAGAATTTGTGGACATGTTCTACCAATACTTAGCTAAAAAGGATGCTTAAATTAAAGGTTTAAATTTTATCTTTATATTTTATTGTCTTTTTCAGGCCATTTCAGTAAATTAATAATGATGATCTCTTTGTTTTAAAATAATAATTACTCAGGAGGAGTTATGAAAGCGATTTATCCTTATCTTTCCTTTAATGGCAATACAGAAGAAGCCATCCGTTTTTATCAATCAATTTTTGGTGGAGAATTGCTTCTTCTTAGCCGGTTCAAAGATATGCCAGGAAATGAAAAATTATCACAAGCTGACTTAGAAAAAGTGATGCATGTAACTCTTAAAACCAAAGAGGGCATCATCATCATGGCTTCAGATGTGATAGAATCAATGTCCCCTCCTTTAAAAAAAGGCAACAATTATTCCCTGTCTATTGAAGTTGAGAGCAAAGAAGAAGCAGATCGTATTTTTGATGGACTGAAAACCAATGGAGAGGTGATCATGCCTCTTGATAATATGTTTTGGGGATCTTATTTTGGCTTATTATTTGATCAGTTTGGCATTCAATGGATGATTAGTTTTTCAGAAGAAAAACAATAATTGATTATTTCTCAAATTATTGTAGGCCTGGTTTTCACTTAGCCCGAACCAATAAAATACTCTTGTTATTTTTATTTTTCTTTTGAAAAAATCTTAAAATTATGCTACTTTCTTTATTAATCTAATACTGAAAGTAGGTCATGGTATGAAAAATATTCTTTTTATTGGTGCCGGTAATATGGGACAATCAATTATCCGGGGGATTATACATAATAAAATACTCTCACCTGAGAAAATTTTTATTTATGAACCTTTAGAAGAAAACCGCCACTATGTCATGTCTCATTTTAAAGTACAGAGCTTACAAAAGATTGATGATCAGATTTCCCAGTTTGATGTAGTCGTCCTGGCTGTTAAACCAACTATTTTCCTGGATTTTAAAAGAGATGAAACTATGCATAAATTAGCTGCTGTCATAAAAGAAAAACAAATGGTTATCTCTATTATGGCAGGTATAACTATTCAAACCATGAAAGAATTTTTTATAAATGATCCGGTTATTATTCGTACCATGCCCAATACTCCTGCATTAATTGGTGAAGCCATGACCGTATTAAGTGCGGATAAAAAAACAACAGCAGATAACCTGGAAAATGCAAAAAAGATCTTTTCCAGTATTGGAGAAGTTGAAATCTTACAAGAAAAGTTTTTAGATGCAGTGACTGGTTTAAGTGGTACTGGCCCTGCTTATGTATTCCTTTTTATTGAGTCTTTGATACAAGGGGGGGTTCTTTGCGGTCTCTCCCGCAAAGTCAGTCAAAAGCTGGTCATTCAAACTTTGGTCGGTTCTGCAAAAATGATTGAGGAAGAACAGATGGTGGAAGAGCTTCGTCATGCTGTTACCACACCAGGAGGGACTACGATTGAAGCCCTGACTCTCCTGGATAACCGGGGTTTTAGAGGAATGATTGCGGATGCTGTTAAAGCAGCAACAGATAAGTCTCGAAATCTTTCTCATAAATAAAACTTTACAAATAGAATATCTCACTAAACAGTTGTTCTTCTTTTGTTTTTTCATTAACTTAGTATGTATCAGGTGTAGGATTTATAAAACTACTAAATAAGGATAAATTATGAAGCATCCTATAGAAAAGTTATTACAAAACAAAATTCTCTTTTTAGATGGTGCTATGGGGACTATGATTCAAAAAGAGAATTTAGTTGAAGAGGATTTTAAAGGGAGTGGTTTTAAAGATCATCCCCATATCTTAAAAGGTAATAATGATATCCTTTCTTTATCTCAACCTGAATTGATTTATCAAATACATTGTGAATATTTAAAGGCCGGCGCAGATATTATAGAAACCAATACTTTTAATGCCAATCAGGTTTCCCAGGCTGATTATGCTATGGAAAAATGGGTGTATCAGTTAAATTTAGAGTCTGCCAAGTTAGCTAAAAAAGCAGCCCTGGCATTTACCAAGCAAAATCCAGATAAACCCCGTTTTGTTGCAGGAGTTTTAGGGCCGACTAATAAAACCTTATCCCTGTCTCCGGATGTCAATCAGCCTGCTTTTCGGAGTATTCGTTTTGATGAAATGGTGAATGTTTATCAA
>JAKSBL010000009.1 GCA_022361115.1 Spirochaetota bacterium
ACCTGGATAAACCAGAAAGAGCCCGCAAGATTGGCAACGAATTAGAAGAATAAATCAATTTAGTCATGGTGATGGGGAATTAATGAATGCGGTTTTTCCTGATGATAAGCCTGCAGTAATTCCTCATCTCCCAATATTTTACGAATCTCCCCATCAGCTACAACTTTACCCTGATCAATTATTACACAGCGTTGACAAACTTCCAGCAAAAACTCCAGATCATGACTGGAAACCAATAAGGTTTGATTGATGTTTTGCATGATATTGATCACATTTCTTCTGTTTTTTATATCCAAATTGGATGTAGGCTCATCAAAAACCAGTATATCCGGAGACATAGCAAGAATTGTGGCAATAGCTACTTTTCTTTTCTCTCCGCCCGAAAGCTTGTAAGGAGGCCGCTTCTGCAACTCAAGGATCTCTAGTTCCGTCATGATGTCAAAAGCAATTTGTTTGGTTTTTTCTGGTGAATAACCTAGATTCAGGGGTCCAAAAGTGATATCATCAAATACCGATGGCATAAAGAGTTGATCATCCGTATTCTGAAAAACCATACCAACTTTTTTTCGGATTTCTGTTAACTCTTTTTTTGTAACAACATGATTATCAATCTGTACAGTCCCAGAATGGGGCAGTAATGTTCCATTTAAATTCATTAAAAGAGTAGACTTACCTGCCCCATTTGCACCAATTAATGCTACTGATTCCTGAGGATGAATAATCAGATTGATCCCCTGTAAGGCTTGAGTGCCATCTGGGTATGAATAAAAAAGATCTTTAATAATAATTGAGCCGTATTTGTTCAAATGTTTATCCCACCAATATCATGCCGAATAATTGAGCAATATCAAAAAACCTAAAAAAGATAAAATAAGCCAACCAGCAAAATAAAAAAGTAATATCACGAATACCTATTTTGTGTTCAGAAATAATATTTAACTTACCATGAAAACCTCTGGCCAGCATAGCATTATAAATATTTTCGGCTCGATCAATGGTTCTAATAAGCAAATGAGAAATCATATAAATAAAGTGCTTCATCCTGATTTTGCTTTGAAAGGCCCGTAATTGATGTGCCCGTACCAAGCGAATCGATTCATCAATCAACAAAAAAATATACCGGTACATCAACATTAGCTGTAATGCAAAAACATTAGGAACCCCAATTTTAGTTAGAGCAATACACACATGATAAAAACCAGTAATAGAGATAAGGATAAACGAAATAGATACGGTTAAAAAAAAACGGATGATGATCGATAAAAAAGAGATCCAGCCACTGGAAACAGGGATAGTTCCGATTTTTAGAAATAATGATTGATCAAAAATAGGATTGAATATACCAATGAAAATTACCAGGGGTGACAAAATCAATACCTTTTTTAAAATCACAGATAAGGGTATGTTGCCCAAAGTCAACAGAAATAACGGATAAATAAGATAGGGGAATAACATGGAGATTGTATATTTATGGAAAGAAATGACAACTATAATAAATAGCAGAGTGGTCAAAATCTTGATTCTTCCATCAATCCGATGAATAAAGGTTCTTTGCCTTGCCAGTGTTTCTAATGAATCAATATCAAAAAAGGAATTTTCCAGTTTAGTCATAGCAATTTATATAAATAATGATGATTAATTTAAGCAAAAGGATCTATTTCTTAATAATATTAAAATTTCTCATTGTTCTAATGAATATTAACAATGTACCATAAAAAAAATTAATGACAATAGGCTATCTTTTAATTTTTACTTTTAAAAATCTTAACATGACTCCAATTACAAAAACCAATAACAAAGTTATTAAGCCACCGACTAAACCGGAAACAGAGGTACCTGCACTTACAGCCGGATAATTTTCTTCTGCTGATGAGGCTTCTAAACTATGTTTAAATCCATAATCTGGTAAAAAGGATAGTTTTTCCTGTAGATTTTCTGCAACAGAAAAGACTGCATGATCCTGAGTAGATAATTCTTCATGACCTGTGGTTTTATAAACTGCCCATTCTAAACCATCAGGATCAGACGAAGCAAACCAGGAAAAAACACTGCCAATTGCCAAAGTCAGTATAAAAAAAACAATCACTATAGTCTGAATGGAGACATTTTTAACTGCTTTTTCCTGAATAACGGCCTGATTGATGATATCTGGCCTTGCCTTCCATACAAATGATACCACTGCTAAAGTAATCATACCTTCAATAAACCCAATAGCTAAGTGAATCGGCTGCATCAGTAAAAGAAACTTACCAAAAGTCAATTCAGAAACACCAGAGAAAAAAGTTTCTAAAACAACACAGAGAGAACCGATTTGTAAACCAATGATAACCGATAGCATAACAGCCAGTATGGATCTTACTGATAATGCATGATCATCCTTTAATTTTTGATAAATAAAAGGATAAGCAATAAAACAAGGAAAAAATCCTAAATTAATGATATTACAACCCAGGGCCAGCAAACCGCCATCAGCAAAAAAAAGGGCCTGAATAATCAGTACAGATGATATGGTCAGAAATCCTGCATATGGCCCCAATAAAATAGCTAAAATCATCCCTCCACCCAGATGACCGCTTGAACCTGTCGCTGGTATACTAAAGTTAATCATTTGAGCTGCAAAAATAAATGCACCTAATACACCCATTAAAGGTATCTTTTTGGTTTCTATTTCTTTTTGAACCTTTTTTGAAGAATAAACAAGAGTTCCCGCTGCTGCTGCCCACAAAACCCCACCAACTGCTGGTGATAATAAAGCATCTGCCATGTGCATTTTAATATCCTTAAATCAAAATATAAAAAAAGGTGTTACTTTTCTTATATTTGTAACACTTTTTCCAACCACATACAAGTGTTTCTAAAAAAAAATTCAAAAATTAATCTAACCATCTAATTTATTTTAGATGGTTAGATTAATAACGACCCTAAATATTCAAATAAAAACTGAATGTTTATAAAAAATTTAAACTTTATTTTCCTTTATTTTACAAATTTACCCCATTCTAAAATTTCAATTTTTCCTAAAGTAACATTTTTTTCACAATCATCTAGCTATAATTAAAAAAAATTTTTTTTGGAGGAAACAAATGAAAAGTAAAATGTCAGTCATTGTTCTTCTGGCAGCATGTCTTTTAATGCTATTTTCCTGTCAGATGAAAAACACAGAGCAGTCCGCTAATTCTGCTCAAACACCAACCTGGGAAGAATATTTTGAAGCAAATGTTCAAACCGCTGTTATTGATGGTGAAACCCGCTATATGGTTGAAGGAGATTTGTATACTAACAACATCGATGATGTAAAAAGCTATTTTGAAACCATGGTAGCTGACCTGGAAAACAATACTGAGACATCCCGTTCATCAGTCCATCTTCACAATGGCAGCTATGATGTTTACACTGGCTCAAGAAGATGGAACTTAACTTACACAATTGATTCTGATATCCCTTCTTCTACCAGAACTTACTTAACCTGGGCACTAAATCAATGGGAAAACTATGCTGATGTTGATTTTATTGATGTAACCGGCACCGGACAAACCCCATTTTTTGAACTGAGAAATGCCACCACTCAAGAAAACAATGCTTACCCTGATACTATTGCTTCTGCATTTTTCCCCAGCTGGACACCCAAAGAATTAGTTTTATTTGATGGTTATTATGATTTATTTGCTGGCGGAACCTGGCATGGCTGGGATCAAAAAGCTGTATTATTACATGAATTAGGCCATGGCCTGGGCTTACGACATGAGTTTATCTGGCGCTATTCCTGGTGGAGAGGCGGCTATTATCAGTACTATGAATCATCCGCTCCAGCAGAATTATTATCATCAGCACCTGATACTGATTCTATCATGTATTACCCACAATACAGTGCTTATACTGGTAATGGTAGATTATCTTCTGAAGATACTTACTGGATTGGACAACTCTATCCCTAAGTATTTCAACTAGATAAACCATTATAGTCAAATCATTTATTCACAAAAGGACACAGGAAGATACAAAAATTACCATTAGTTCTGAAAGACTAGCTGTTAACTGGGATCTTTTAAAGAATCCTCTCTTGTTAATAGTTATAAAGTTCATTTTCTCTTCCACTAATTGTGTTTCAGTATCTCCTGTGGCCATTTGTGTTGTGAACATAAAAAAAAGGAAGGGTTATGAAAAAAATATTTTTTTTAATTTTTATCGTACTTTTTATCAGTTCATGTTCAATGAATAAAATGGCTCAAAATGAAAGCCAAAATGATTTACAAGTGCAAGCAGAAAAAATTTCTGAAGAAAAAGCCGGCAGTTATTTGTTTACTGGTTCAAATGGTCAGCCTGTTGCCAAAATTCTTTACAGAAATCTCAAAGGATCAAGTAAGTTTCCCTGGCACTATCGACATGAACACATCTGGTTTAGCGATGGCACAAATTACGGCTTCTTTGAAGACAGTAAAATTCGAGCAGATAATGTTGACTTTAGTGAATACACATATAGTGATGGAGATTTAAGATACTGTTCCGGTGATAATTATTACATAGAGTATGATGTTACCACTATGCAGACAGCAATTGATAATGTTTCTGCATCCTGGCAATATAAATACAACCTGTTTACCAATAACTGTCAACATTTTGCTCAAGCAGTCCATGATGAGTATGTCCGTTTGACCAGCAACTAATTTAAAACAATAAATAATTTAAAAAGCAGAAGTGATGAGAACAATAAAAAAGCTACCTCAGCAAGAGGTAGCTTTTTTTCAGCATAGTAAATAATAAAAGCCTTAAGTACCAGTTTTTAATTACTCTTGGTTTTTAAAAACTGTTGCCAGCTGTTTATCAATCACATAAATACAAACCTCTTTGGCACCTTCTTCGGAATAATAAAAATGCCGCATGAGGTTACGGATCAGTAAAGTTACATCCCGTTTGATTTTTCGATCATGTGAGGAAAAATCCTGGGTATGATACTCTTTTATGGCATTTCGGAAATTTTCATTTTTTAAGAATGGATCTAAAGCATTGGTTTTTAGATTTTTAGTATAGCGATCGTGAAGCTCTTTGTATAAATCTGTATGAATCAGCTTTTTCTTATTATCCATTGCTAATTCAGTTACAGTATGAGAAATATATTTTTGTAAAATGTCATCTCGGTAATGAGTCCGCTCATTTTCACTCACATTACTGCCAATTAAATAATCCTCAATACTTTTAAAGAAATTTTCTGTTATTTCTACAATCTGATTAGTATATTTACATTTTTCAACACTGCCGACATCAAAATTTACAGCAAATATGTAGTTTTGAATATTGCTGGCAATCTGTTTTTTGTTATAGGAGTAAATCGATTCTTTTACCTGCTGCAGGATCATGTAGTCATAAGAACTAACCAGTGACTCTAAAAATCCATCCGGTATTTTCTTCAATAAATCCTTTTTATATTTTGTAAAATAATTAAAGACCATTTCCATAGTAATCATATTATCTTTTTTAGAATATAAGGAATAAAAATCATTAAAAATGGAAATCGATTCTCGCCCTGTAAAACCAGATATTCCTTCAAATTCCCCTTCAGACATAATCTTCTTCCGAATTTCGGCTTTGAATTTTCTGCGATCTTCTTCTGTTATCCAATCCGGAATAATCCCAGAATAAATATCCATCTTTAATAAAAGAAGATTTGCATCACAATACTTACTGTATTTTTCTGAGTTACCAATCCACTCTTTTAAAGCTTTTGATTCTCTATTTAACCGGGAAGCAATAATCACTTTGGAAAAATTATTTAAAACAAAAGGGAGAAACCGGTCTTTAACAGCAACCCCAAAATTTTTTAAATAAATCTGAACTTCCGTTTGATAATCCAGTATATATGGCATTTTAATGTAGACTATTCGATCTTTTAATGATTTGGTTTCTTCAATAAATTTCTTGTCCTGAGGATTAATTAATCCCATAAAAAAAGAACTAATATTTTCTTCTATATTTTCTACTTTATGAATCCCATCACTAATGACACCATGCAAATTTAATACGCGATTTGTATTATTTTGTTTTACATCCATAATAACAAAAATTCCATTATTGGTTTTTGCCAAATTTGAATGTATATATTTTACTTTATTACTATCCTTAAAAAGGTTGTCTAAGACATTTTGCAGAGCAGGATTTTTAACAGGTTTTTCATTTAAATCATCACCAGGATTATAAACACTTACCCCTTCTCCTAATCTGCGATTGTAACGCATACGACGAGGGGTAATCATTTTTAATACTTCCAAAGGAGATCCAAATTTATCCAGTAAAACTTCATAAATAGATGAACAAATAGTACAAGGTTCATCTTTAAAAAGCCATTTATATTTCCGCTCATTAAATAACTGCTGTTTAAAATTTTCATCGGGAATCACATCATAAAGGAGTTGCTTTCGATATGCTTTTGGTATTTGCAAAATAGGATGATCATGTTTTGGGCAGGGAACTTCAATAAAATTGCTGGAACGTAGCAACTCATGAAAATTAGGATTGTTTTTTGGATTAGCCTCTTTAGTTGCCCCATCCGACATCAAGCTCTGTGCAAAAGCTTCGGTAGTAAACTGAGCCCCTGATTTTAAGAGAAAATCATTACTCATCATAAACCGGGAACGATCAATTTGCCAAACCGTTTCATAATACAGTCCCTCTTCTTTTCTCATGTATCTTTCAAAACGGTAGAGAAAATTTTTTAAAAAAGTACTTTTTCCTGAACCAGGGGGTCCTTCAAAAAAGTAAAGTTTATTTCGTTCAGCTACATGATCAAAGGAATTAATAAGATTCATAAACCGGTTACCAAAGAGACGGTCAGCAAAAAAAGGATTATCACTTCCCTTTATAAAGAGCTGATAAAAATCATACTTTACATAATGGATGGATTCCGGATCTTCAGGATATTCATCTTCCCCAACTGGTACATAGTAATGGACCATATCATGAACCAGCTGAAAAATATCTCTCAACATCAATTTTGGCTTTTTACTGAGTAATTCAAGGTATTCGGTAAAAGGGATAGTAATGTGAGGATTTTCTTCTCGAAGATTTTTATCAAACTCATCCAGTATAGTATTTATATCTGACATATATCTAGACCTTCTTTACAATTTTGTACGACTGAACTTACGATTTTTCATAGTGTAAAGCACCTTTTCTTTACGTAACTCTTTTGTTTTCTTCCGTTTATCTGTTATGTAATACATCTCTGTTGTTTCTAATTTTACCTCTCCCCCCCAGAGATATTCAATACCCAGCATAGTATTAGGAACATAATCAGTAACTAAGGGTTTTCCCTCATTCTCATGAATAAGATAAAGACATCCTTCATGGGTTCTCCCTTCATCGATTTTAATAAAAGGGGGATGCCAGAGAGAATCTAAAATCATGGCCTTATAATCTTCTGCTTTTTTGCTTTTCACCATATACTGCCAGGTACCTCTTTGGGCATTCAATACTTTTTCAACAGTAAAAAGTTTATATTTATTGGCAAAATCCTGATCTAAAAAGGTATTCACCAGAGTAAAATCGCAATAATCTTCCCTCAGCTTCAGTAAAAAATCAATACCTTTACCTGTTTTTTTATTATACTTTTTTCTTTTTTCAATATCCGTTAAATTTTGAAACTCCAGGGAAATCTTTCCCTCATTGGCTAATTGCTCAATATATTGCAAAAGCCGCATGCCTAGAGCATAGGGATTTAATCCAACTCTGGGTAAAGAAGTAACCAAGGCATGAACCTTAGCAAAAGCCACCTCATGTCCCTTAATCCGATCATCAGCAAGGAAAAGAATTTCATGCCAAAAACTAGCCCAACCTTCGTTAAAAATCTGATCCCTTCTTTGTGGCTCAAAATAGAGTGAAGTATCCCGAACAATTTTTACGATTGACTTCATCCATCGATTTTCTTCTTTATTAATAAATGAAGAGTGTTCCAGAATGTATTCCATAATATCTTTAGGAGGTGAACTTTTTTTCTGAATAAATTTATCAAACAGGGTCTCAAACTCAGGATATTTTGCTTTTACATCAGAAAAAAAGAGGGACTCAGCCATTTTTGGATTCTCTTTTTTATAGCGATTATATTCATTCAGGTTAGCTAAATATTCATGATGAACGACTTTTTTTTCATTTTGTAAAAATATATCAAAATAATAATCCATTTTCTTTGAGAACTGACTAACCTGATTACTATTAATGGCAGATAGTTCCCGATAATAACCGCAAAGATTATCAATGGATCTGGAAAATTCAATGATATAATCAACCCAGCGTCCGAATTCACTCCGTAATTTGGCAATTAATCTTTTATCAGAACGAGCCTTCCCCAAGAAATCATCACCCCAGGTGTGTTTAAAAAAAACATTGTTCTGAAAAAAATCTATATGTCCCAGCACATGATAAAAAATCATAACATTGAGCCAGTCTGGGTTATTATCATTATAAAAAGATACAGCAGGCCTGGTATTAATCACTGTTTCATAAGGATTACCAGGATATACTTTGTATTTTTCTTTGCCGATAATTGCCTGGATATCATGAACCCAATAGTCGTAAAGTGTAGGAATCATCAATTTAGGTGATAATTCCAGCATATCTTGATTCGTAACGATATATTCCAGAGTTTCATCATCAAAGGAAAGACCTGCATCTCTTGCCCTGGATTTACACTCTTCCATAATTTTTTTCGCATGTTGATCAATTAAAATCATTCTTCAATTAATTCCTTTATTGCATTGATAATGATCTTTTCTTCAGAATCTTCTGAAAGCACAGACATTCTGATTAAATCTTTATACTGCTCTAAAAAACCAGAATCCTGAATATAGGTTTCCACTGCACTAGTTCTACGGGAATAACGGCTTTTAACGACTGTAATCCCAATCCGGTTAACATATTTAAACATTTTTTCCATTTCTTCTAAAACTTCTTTACCAGCAGAATCAAGATCATCCCCATCAGTACCATGAAACACATATATATTATAATCTCGATCCAGACTTTCTTTTGCAACCAGTTCATTAACCATTTTATAGGCAGAAGCAATATAGGTACCTCCAGCTATACTGAGGTTATAGTAAGTATAAAAATCCGGAACTTCTTTGGCCTCACTGTCATGCAGAATAAAACGGGAAACGACTTGTTTTTCATATTGATATAACAGCCAGGAATAAATCATTAAATGCTGAGATGTTACAATTTCAGTCGGCTTGCCATACATAGATGCAGAATAATCCCGAATAAAGAATATTAATGCCTGGGATTCATAATCCTTTTCACGAGAGAGAATCCGATAAACCTTGTCCTTTGGGTCCACAAGAAACTGAGTAGTATCAATGGTTGCTATGTCTTTTAAATAACCCAGGGCTTGATTGGTTCGGACGATCCGTTTTAGGGTTGCCTTTTTATCCAAAATCTGACCAAAGCCCCGATTCTTATCAGTTAAGTCATAGATATATTTTGAAAAGGTTTTCTTTTTACCTTTATCTTTGAGATTGGGTAATTTAAATTTTTCTGTTAAAATTTTCCCCAGATCATAGGCATTACTGGTAATATCATGACCTTCTCCATTGCCCTGACCAGCTCCGCTGCCTTCTCCTTCTCCTTCCTGATGAATCGGCACTTCTCCTAATATATCTCCTTCTTCTCCATCTCCGGTACCTCCCATTACCTGGCCTTCAGCTCCTTCACCACTATCAGAATCATTATCTTGATTCCTGGATCTGATTTCATCATGATAAAATTTTTCTTCAACAGTTGTGGGCACAATGATAATTTTATCTTTTCCGCCAGGTATGGGACGGATAATTCGTCCAATACGAATTTTACGGGGAAAACCATCTTTTTCTCTTTGCTTATCTCTCTCTAAAAGTTCATCAATGGTTTTAAGGCCTTTATAAAAAGGGGTCATTTGAGTAAGAGGAAGATTATTTTGCTGAAAATCATCTTGCGGAATAAAATGAAGAGTCTCTTGCTCTAACTCCAGAAGGAGTTGTTTTTCTTCTGGAGTTGGATTGGCTTTATTTTTTAATTCATTTATTAAATGTTCTAAATAAGGTGATTTCATCTACCTGTCCTGTTATACCGTTTTTTAGGTCTCATCCTCCAAAGTAGTATAGTATTCCAGAGTTTTTTCTGCACAGGTCTTACAGTAGCTCAGTTTATTAATCATGGTATCCATTAGCCGATTATAAAGCTTTTGATTATCTTCATCAGTACGATTCGCTAAGGCACCTACCAGGCTGCCGGCATTACCAATATCTGAGTTTAAGCGTACATCAGTGACTGCTTTTACCAGTTCCAGATTATCCATAAAATTATAGTTCTTTTCAGTTGTGATTTTTTGTCCATAGAGCTTGCGAATTGTTGTTCGGAATGACTCCCGTTGTTCTTTGGTCTTTAAGCCCATCCGTTCTTCAACACTTTCAATATAACGCTGATCTATTTTTATAGCTGTCAATTCTCCAGTCTGCGGATCCGGGTATTTCCACATCATGTCAGAACCTAAAGTATCTGCATCAATTCCGACAATCATATTCACATAATTCATTACATTTTTCTCAATCGCTTTTGGTTCATCCATATAAGCATCAAATATTTCAACTTTGATTTTTTCTTTATACAAAGATTTGGCAATTTTTAGATCCTCAAGATACTTGGACCGGTCATTTGGATCCTGGATATAATCCAGAATAATGGTTTTAAGAGCTTTAAAAATATCTTTGGCAAACATACATTGGCCTTCATTGGTTTCAGAACTCTCCAGGACCAGTTGAATAGCTCTTCCTAAATTTCGCTGTCCCAAACCTTTCTGGCCGAAACGGCGAGTAATATCTGTTTCAGACAGTAAATCATCAATAATTTCTCTTAAGGTTTTAATGCTCTTTTCTCCGGCCACTTCCCCGGCAGCTAATTTCATCATTTCGATTGGAGTTAACTTGTCTGACTTGGGCAACCGGGTTAAAGTTACAGCTACACTGGCAGCATAATTAAAATTAGGATCAATATGCAGCTTGGTATTGCTATAGGTTGTTTTATCATGACTGCCTAAGGCATACTCTGTAAGCTGGCTTTGCAGCTTATAATCGGTGTTATGGGAAACATAACACAGGCGGCAGCGGTCTACTATAGGAGCCTCTTCCCTTTCAGACAAAAATTTATTAAACTCCTCATTATTACTGGTAGCTATTATGAGAGTGTCAATGGGCCATTTAAAACCATCAATTTCAATCGTTCGATTCTGAATCACTCCCAGATAAATCTGAACCAGGTCTTTTTTATTTTTAAAAATCTCATCAGAAAAATGAATACCTCCCCCTGCAACACGTGCCAAGGCGCCCCGTCTTAAGTCAAAGCGATATGGGTTGTTGGTATCTGTTATATGTAACAGGCGCTGTATTGATTCCTCTCCCAGTAAATCAACAGAGGAGGAGGTAATTTTGTCTTTAGCCGGATATTTACCGGTAATAGTTCCTAAGGTTTCACTTAATGGGACAGGAACAATTTTTATATACTTTTTCATCTCTTCGATATTGCCATCAGTAAAATTACGGATATCATTGAGAATATAATTTGAACAGGCACCTAAAGGTGTATAGTTTTTATAAAGTCGATCTATCGCTTCAGCAGTAAAGCCCAGCTTTTTTAAATTATCTTTATTTTCAGCTTCTGTTTCAAATAAATTCATTGCTAATTTCATAGGATCTTCATAGGTTTGCGACTCAATGCGAGTAATTTTACCATAGTGATGAAGCTTATCCAGCCCTTCAAAAATAAAGGTATAGCGCCGATTTTCTGGTATGGTTAAAAAATTTCGATAAAGTGCACAAAGATAATCAACAAAAAAGGTTTTGCCATTTCCTGGTTCACCTATTAACACATAAGCCATTTCTGCGGAGGAACCTCCTTCAGCGGCATCTTTAACATAAGATACAAAGCTATTGAGTTCATCATAGATTCCAATAATGTGTTTCCCTCCCTGCCTGAACACCTTGAAATCATAAGTGGTTTTACCATTGACCTTTACTTTTTCAATTTGTTTCTGGTCTTCTAAAATCATCCGCGAAATAGACTGAAATACGTTCTCAAAACGTCTCTTATTCGCTGCAACTTGTTTAATGTGATAATCTAAAATATTATTGGCAGAAGAAGCCATGAACATCTCCTCCAGAAGATAATAGTATAAGAGCATTCACTCTCTATACAACAATCATAATTCATAATGAAAAAAAGGGCAGGATTTTTTGCAAAAAATTTTATTTCTTTTTTAATCGATCAAACATAATTCTTAAATTTTCATAACACACCATATAAACAATCATATAAATGAATAACAGCATCATTTTTGGTAAAGGCATTTTCCAGACTTCTAAAATTACAATTAAACCCAGATTAGTTAAAACATATAGGAGAATACGAGGCAACCAGTTCTTTTTTAAAATTGCTATGAGAGGTTCAATATGCATCACTTCACTCCTGTTTTTAATTGATAAATTTTTTTTAAAATAGGGTAAAAAAATAGATGACAATGAATATCAACACAATTATCCCGAATACATAAAACAAACTGAATTGATCCTTTTTATTTTCCAGGGGACTAACTTGATCGTAACCTGGTTCCAAATCTCCATCATCAGTGATTTGAGAGTCTTCAATAATTTCATGATCACCCTTAACCCCGGCAATTAATTCTTTGGTATAAGCAAAATCTTCCTGATAAACTTTAATCTCAATCGGCCCAGTAATGGTATTATAACTGCTACCCATTTGGCCCACACCAAACAAGTCCTGGGCTTGCTCGTTTTTTACATAATATCTGATATTTTCCTGGTCCAGTATCGATTTAATAAAAGCCAGATCCCCCGCATTTTTAGGTATATAAACAGTGGAAAACTCACTATAATCATTTTGATTATCTTCCATATCAAACTCCAAATCATCTTCGTTACTATAATTATAATATAACCCTTTTTGATTGGAAAAGCGATTGAAAAAAAGCAATATCAAAACAACCAAATTACTGATAGTTTACTATTGAACTATTTTTTCATAAATGATATTCTATGAAATTAATCTTCACTACAAAAGGAACAGTATATGGATTTTCCCTTACATAAAATTTCGCAACACTGCTATGCAGTTACAGAGGAAGAATATTTTACAAATGCTGGTGCAATTGTTTTAGCTGATTTTATATTTGTCATTGATCCATTGTACAATATTAGCCATGCAGAACAGTTCCGAAAAACTCTGGAAAAATTAAATAAACCTCTTCAATACATCTTTGTCACCCATTACCATGGCGATCATGTATTTGGCTTACCAGCCTTCTCAGGTATTCCGATAATAACTCACCAGAATTTTATAGGAAATCTGAACAGAAGGGTTCAAACTGATTGGTCAAAAGACAGTTTATTAAAACGGGCCAATGAGGATCCCCAGGATTCATCCTGGTTGGCAAATGTCACCTTTCATTATCCCCAGATTACTTTTAAAGATAAAATGAGCATTTGGGGAGATAGTGAAATAACCTCACAAAACAATCAAGAGATCCAAATTTTTCATACTGGAGGACACAGCAGCTGCAGCAGCTTTGTTTATTTTCCCTCTGATAAAATCCTTTTTGCGGCAGATTTACTTTTTACTTATCAATTTCCTTACGGAGGCGATCCTAACTGTAATCTGGACGAATGGATAAATGCATTAAAATTAATGTTATCCATGGATGTTAAACAATTTGTTCCCGGTCATGGTAAAATCGTGGGCAAAGAGGAAGTAGAAAAACAACTAAACTTCTTTTGTGAAACAAAAGAAGTCATCATTGCCGGATTAAATCAAGGCCTCAAAATGGAGGAGTTAAATTTTCCAGAATATTACCCTTTTCATTCTGAGAACCAAGAATTAAAAACCAGATCCCTCAATCAATGGTTCCAGTACTATCAAAACAAATAATATACTAAAGAACAACGGACAAATTGGAGTTCATTAAATGAATTTAAAAATTACCATTTTAGTAGAAAACTACTCTTATATCTTTCCATTTGCTGAATGGGGTTTTTGCGCATTTATCGAACTAAATGGAAAAAAATACTTGTTTGACACTGGTCTTACCGGTACCTGTGCTATAAAAAATGCACAAGCCAATCAAATCGATTTAAAAAATATTGACAAAATTATCCTTTCTCATGGACACAATGATCATACAGGTGGTTTGGAAGAAATTTTAAAATTTGTTAATAAAAAAGAAATACTTGCTCACCCAGATGTTTTTAGCAAAAAATTTCCGGTAGGCGAAAACAACCAGTATTTTAATGGTATCAAATATAGGCAGGAATACCTGGAATATAATCTGGGGGCGAAATTTCATTTTGAAAAAGGATTTTATCAAATAGCAGATCACCTGTATATGACCGGAGAAGTTCCTTTTACCAATCAATTTGAAACCATTGCAGAAATATTTAAAATTAAAACCGATCAAGGTGATTTTGTACCAGACACTTTTACAGATGATAATTCACTGGTTTTTGATACCCCTAAAGGTTTAGTTATAGTAGTTGGCTGTGCCCATAGAGGCATTGTCAACATCATGACCTATGCCAGGGAAAAATTAAATAAAAAGGTACATGCCATTATTGGAGGTACCCATCTGGTTAACTCTACAGAAAAAAGGCTAGCTTTCACTATTAAAGCCTGGCAAGATGAAAATATAGACATTATCGCACCTTCTCACTGTACTTATTATGATAATATCGTAACTCTGCAAAATATCTTTGAAAAAAAATGCATCCCTGCTTTTTGCGGCCAGGAGTATGATTTTTCTTAAAAAAAATCAAGTTGCAGTTTGGGATATTTTAGGACATTTCCGAAGCATAAATTTCATTATAAAAGAATGGACCGGGCCCAACCCGGTTGAGGGCAAACCTCCGGCTTATAGCCACACTCTACCAAATCTGCCAGGGGAATATATTCTACTAATCCCCGGGCTTGATAGGCTTTAATAACTGAAAAGAACTGGTTTTGAAAATTTTTATCTGCAAATTGCTCTCTTAATTTCTCTGCCTGAGGACATTGATGATCTAAAAGGATTTGCTTTTCCCCATCTAATCCAATCGCAAGAATAAAAGGGTATAATGCACAAGAAAAAGGCAGCAGTTCTTTTTGATCATGGATTTTGCATAAAGTATTCTGATATTGCTGACAAACTGAACCGATTTCAAAGTGATCGGTTTTTGTTTTTTTAAAAAAAGTTTGACACTGGTGTTGAGAAAAAAAGAAATCTTCCTGCAGCTCAGATAAAGAAAGGATTTCTCCAACTAAAACATGGAAAAGGCAGCATTTTTTACAGCCACTGCAATCAACAGGTATAAAATGGTTCATTTTGAATTAACTTAAAACCAGTTTTGAGTGTTGCATAAAAAAC
>JAKSBL010000199.1 GCA_022361115.1 Spirochaetota bacterium
ATAACTGTTTATTTTCCTTTCGCAATAATACTTTTTAAACTGCCAAGTATTGAAAATAAAAGGCAAATTCTCAATGACGGAAGTTTTAAATTAAAATTGACAATTAAATATACCTTTTGTATAATCAAAATTCCTTAAATCTAGATAAGCCAAAAATTAAAAAAGGAGACTCAGAATATGAAAAAATATTCTTTACTACAACAGGAAAGATATAAATTTCAGCCAAATGTACCTAAAGACCTGATAGGTGATGTTTCAAAAATTACAATCCAGTTAGGCCAGCCAACTGAATCTATTAGTGATCA
Source organism: Spirochaetota bacterium (assembly GCA_022361115.1). Taxonomy (GTDB): domain Bacteria; phylum Spirochaetota; class GWE2-31-10; order GWE2-31-10; family GWE2-31-10; genus JAKSBL01. The sequence continues at coordinate 306 of JAKSBL010000199.1, forward strand.
ATCTGAAATAAAAGGGATGCTGCCTAAGACATATGGCAAACCAATTGCACAATTTATTAAAGGTGCAAACAAAGCTGCTAATGATAAAATCAATGTTGGTGTGGTTCTTTCCGGAGGCCAGGCCCCAGGCGGACATAATGTCATTGCTGGATTGTTTGATGGTATTAAAAACGGCAATAAAGAGTCAAAACTATGGGGATTTTTAAAAGGCCCTGGTGGTATCCTGGAAAATCAGGCAATGGAAATTACCAATGAGATCATTGATCAATACCGCAATACAGGCGGATTTGATATTATTGGTTCCGGACGAACCAAAATCGAATCTGAAAAGCAATTTGCTCAATGCTTAAAAGTTTGTCAGGAACGCAAAATTGCTGCTTTAGTCATTATTGGTGGTGATGATTCCAATACTAATGCAGCGTTAATGGCAGAATACTTTGCACCCCATAATATCAAAGTGATTGGTGTTCCCAAAACCATTGATGGTGATTTAAAAAATGAATATATAGAAACTTCCTTTGGTTTTGATACAGCAACCAAAATTTATTCTGAGCTAATCGGCAATATTGCTAGAGACGCCAATTCTGCTAAGAAATACTGGCACTTTATTAAGCTCATGGGACGTTCTGCATCTCATATTTGTTTAGAATGTCAACTGCAAACCCAGGTGAATTATGCAATTATTTCTGAAGAAATTGAAAAAAGACAAAAAACCTTAAGCCAGATTGTTAGTGACCTGGTTGATGTGATTGTTGAACGGTCCAATAAAGGAGAAAATTTTGGAATTGTTCTGGTACCAGAAGGATTAATCGAGTTTATTCCAGAAATGAAAAACCTGATTTCTGAATTAAACGATTTACTAGCAGATCATGCCAGCCATTTTACCACCCTGAGAACTTTTGGAGAACAAGCATCCTGGGTAAATAAAAATTTAGATAAAGATGCCTCTTATGCTTTTTCTTCTCTTCCTGCTGATATCCAAAAACAATTACTCATGGACCGGGACCCACATGGTAATGTTCAGGTATCTAGAATTGAAACTGAAAAATTATTAATAGAAATGGTTGAATCAAAATTAAACCAAATGAAAAATGAGGGGACTTTTAAAGGAAAATTCTCTTCTCAGCATCACTTCCTAGGTTATGAAGGAAGGAGTGCTTTTCCCTCAAATTTTGATGCAAATTACTGTTATTCACTAGGCTATAGTGCTTTCTTACTGATTGCCAATGGGTTAACAGGTTATATTTGTTCTATCCGTAATCTTCATAAACCAGTAGAACAATGGATTGCAGGGGGTGTTCCGATTTCTATGCTGTTTAATTTGGAAAAACGACATGGAAAAAATAAACCTGTAATTAAAAAAGCATTGGTTGACCTGGTGGGCAAACCCTATAAAACCTATCTGGAAAAAAGATATTCCTGGGCTATAAATACTTCTTATGTTTATCCAGGTGCAATTCAGTATTATGGACCAGATAGCATATGTAATCAACCGACTATTACCCTACAATTGGAACATGAAGAATAACTATTGCCGGATAGCACATATTTCTGATATACACGTTGGCTTGGAAAATGAACTCCCCTATGGAGTGGATGTAAGATACCATTTTTTAAGAATTTTACAGAGTGTAAAGGCCAGTGCCATTGATTTAATTATTTTAACTGGTGATGTAACTTTTAGAAGCAAAGCAAAAATCCCTTATCACTGGGTTAAAGAACAGCTAGATCTCAATCAGCTACCTTATTTCATCATACCAGGTAATCATGATGATGCTGCTGAAATGGCAGAGATATTTAATTTAACAGATTTGTTAAAGCAAAATAAACTTTATTATCAGAAATATTTTAAGGATCAGTCATTAATTTTTTTAGATAGCTCAACAGCTATTATTGATCAGTTTCAGCTGGATTGGCTGGAACAAATAGATAAAACAGAACAGAAAAGTCATTTATTATTTGTTCATCATCCGCCAATCCTCTGTAACTGTTATTATATGGATAAAAAATATCCTTTAAAAAACCATCAAGAAGTTTTTCAAAGGATCAGCCAGCTAAAAAATGTGGATCACATTTTTAGCGGACATTATCATACGGAAAAGATTTTATCCATAAAAAACAAAAACATTTATCTGACTCCATCCACTTTTTATCAAATTGACAGCCAGAGCAAAAGCTTTAAAATTGAGCACCATTATCCAGGCTGGCGTTATATCAGCTGGAATGGCCAACGCTTGGAAACACAGGCAAAATATGTCTATTAACTCTCATGAATAGGAAAATAAATCATGGACAAAAAAGAATTAAAGTTAAAAATCAATGATGAACAATTGAGGGGTAAATATGCTAATCAAATCAATGTGATGCATACTCAATATGATTTTGTTCTCGACTTTATCAGCTTATTTCCTCCGGAAGCAATTGTCAATGCCAGAATTATTACCAACCCGGCTGCCGTAAAAAAAATATACCATATACTGGGCCAAAACATTGCAAAATACGAAGAAAAATATGGTGAGATTTCTGTCAATGATGACCAAATAACCATTTCAAAACAGGTTAATTAGCGTGTTGATAGTTCAAGTTTTAAAAAAAGTACTCACTATTTTTATAATAGCTTTGCTATTGGGCTGTTCTTTAAAATCTGGCACTCATTTCATTATTTTTAAAAATGAACAAATCTTATTGGCGGACCCTCAGAAAGCTGCAACCATTGAACATTTTCAAAAAAAAATTAAATCCCTCAATTATGATTTTAAAACCATATCCTTTAATAAATTTTTAGATTTTCCTGTTCTTGCAGAAAAAACGATTTCGGAAAATCCCTATGATATTGTATTTATTGATTATTATTTAACCCCCTTTTTCTCAAATAATATCTATCCAGTAAAGAATAAGCCAGTGAAAGTATTATCTTATGGCCCCTCTTTAAAATTAGATCAATCTAAAAATCCTATATTTCATGTTACTTTTAATAAAGAACAGTTATTCCAAACAATTGATCAGGTAATCACCAGTAACTATACTGATCTTGAAGAAAGTCAAATTGCTGTTTTAGCCAATAAAAATTACTATATCGTGAGAGATTATTTAGAATATTTAAAAGAAAATAAGAAATCCTATATTGTTTATGACAATTCTGCTTTAAAATTTAATAATTTTTTTCCCTTCCTGACTAATAACCAAATTCAAGTTGCTATATTATTTAGTTTTGATAACAACATGATCATCTCACAAGCTCTAAAGGAATTTGAAAATAGAATTCCTAAAAAACCCCAAAATAATGAAACACCAGATCAATTTAATAAAAAAAAGGAAGAACAAAAGCAACAATACGAAAAATACAAACAATTACTGGAAGATCTCTCAGTTCTTGAAGTATTCACAAATATCCATTACTATTATCCCAATATTCAATATAAAATCAGTTTTGATGATAAAAAAATGCTTTCTGAAGCATTAGCAAGTGAAGAGTTTAAAAATTTTTGTAAAGACAAAGCGGTTAAAGAAAGTCAAAACTTTATCATCAATGATGCGATAACTGTTATTAAAAATCCTAGTCAAAGAGCAATTGGGGATTAATGATGAAAAAACCAGAATGGATTCGAAAAGCTCTATTTCGCAATAACCAGGAAGATCAGGTTAAAATACTCATTAATAAAAGCAAGCTGCATACTGTCTGTGAAGAAGCCCATTGTCCTAACCGGGGGGAATGTTATGCCAATCAATGTGCAACATTTTTATTATTAGGCAATATCTGCACGAGAAACTGCGGTTTCTGTAATATTGATACAAAAACTCAAGCTCTATCTTTAGACCAGGAAGAACCTTACCGGATTGCAAATGCAGTGGAAGAAATGAATTTGAAATATGTTGTGCTCACATCGGTTACTAGAGATGATTTATCAGATGGCGGAGCATCTATTTATTTAAAAACGATTAAACAGATTAAAAAACTGAACCGTGAGATCCAGGTAGAAGTACTGGTTCCGGATTTTAATGGAGATACTGAAATTATTGAAAAAGTTGCACAATCAGATATAGTTGTTTTTAATCATAACTTAGAAACGGTTCCTTCTCTTTATCCAAATATTCGCCCTCAAGCCAATTATCAATTAAGCCTGCAAGTCCTGGGAACTGCTAAAAAAATAAGACCAGATATAAAAATAAAAACCGGAATCATGGTCGGCCTGGGTGAAACAGAATCAGAAATTCAACAACTTATGAAAGATTTTAAAAACAC
>JAKSBL010000730.1 GCA_022361115.1 Spirochaetota bacterium
AAACAAGATAAAAGAAATGAGAATAAGAAACTGCAACAATGCAATAACTGCACCTTTTCCCAAATCCATAGTCCCGGTAAATGCTTCAAAATAAGTATAAATACTCAATACTTTGACATTCCGGGTTAATAAATAGACATCTTCAAATTTATTAAAATTCCAGATAATTCTCAGTAAGATCATTGCTCCCAGGACAAAATAAATTTCCGGGAAAGTAATAAAACGAAATTTCTGCCAACCATTACAACCATCTACTTCAGCAGCCTCATAAAGGGTTTTATCAATTGCTTGCAACCTGGACAAAATCATCAAATAGGTAAAGGGAAACATCTTCCAGATGCTAAAAAGGATGGCCACAATAATTGCTGTATTGGGAGAATTGATCAAATTAAACCGCTGACTAAAAATACCCAGTTTTTCTACAGTCAGATCCATAAAAATCCCATTAACGGGATCAAAAAAGAACTGCCAGGCAAACACGACTGATACAACAGGTGCAATATAGGGAAAAAGTAGTAAACTTCTCACCAGTCCCCGGAAAGGAAACTCTTTATTCATAATCAGGGCTGCAATGACTCCCAGAAAGGCTGTTCCCAGGGTAGAGCCTAAAACATAAATCACAGTAGTTAATACAGATTTCCAGAACTCTACATCTGTAATCACTTGCATGTGATTAGAAAAACCAATAAACTTGGCATCCATCCCCTGTACTTTCATATCAAAAAAGCTGATATAGATATTATATAAAATCGGATAGAGTATCAGTCCTCCAATAATGACAATAGCAGGCATGATTAAAGCCCAGCCAAAACGAATTTCTCTTGTTCTTAAATCAAGGTTTTTAGATGACATAGTGAACCTCTTTTTTAATAAGTATCCTGACAATTCCATTGGATTGATTTTTAAGAAACTGTCAGGATAAATCAATATTCAATAGAGGTGTTTGTAAAAATAACCATATCAATTGTAAATCCTGAATTAAAGCGCCATACAATTAATATTTTTACAAACACCAATGAACCACTATTTGTATTAATGATCCTCAATAAATGAGATTATTAATAGCTACATCAGGTTTTTCATTTCTTTTTCAGCCCACTCCATTGCTTTATCAACATCCATTTTTTCCTGAGTGATTTTGTAAATCATCTGTGGGATAACCTGTTTTGAAAAAATAACACTGGCAGCATCAATACGATTTCCTTCAACAATACTAAAGGTTTCAATTTTATCTAAACCAGCAATGATTTCTGCCATTTTTTCTTTTCCATAGTTTTTAAAAATACCTTTGGGGTCGTTTTGGAAACGGTCATTGGTAGCAATCTCTTTAATAACAGGATTCATACCACCTGGAGCCATGTGTAAAAAGGTAATATAAGCATTTGGTGTATATAAATAACGTAACAATTTTTTAGCAGCCTCAGTTTTAGCTGGATCATCCTGATTGAGCAGACAGAGAGAAACAATGACCCCATATCCGGAATCCGTTTTATTGGAAATGATCGGAGCTAAACGGGTATTTTTTACCAGATCTGGATCAAAATCAGAACCTTTTAATTCTTCAAAGTTTTCACTGGTTAAAGAACCTTGGGCAACTTCTTGTAGTGCTAAGTCATCCATAATATAAGTAGAATAAAAGAACATAGCCATTTTTCCCTGTAAATAGTAATCTCGGGCACGCCAATTCTGTGGTCCTGGAGGATTATACTGTGCTAAGCGGGCATAATATTCGATGGCTTCTTTCATTTCAGGAGAATTAAAAACAAGATTGCTATCTTTATCAAATAAACTGGCATTATTAGACATGGCAATAGGGGTAAAACATTGCTCAGCATAGGTTTCTGCTTTTGTTCCTACTAAAATTCCATATTGATTCTGTTGTGGCTGATAAAAATGTTT
>JAKSBL010000219.1 GCA_022361115.1 Spirochaetota bacterium
AAGACGTCCTACCATATCACTGGGGCGGTCTACACATTGGTAAAGAGCTGTAGCAACTTTTCGTAGACATTCATCTCCTTTTAAATGTCCATAATAATCATTGTATGGTTTAAAAAAATCTATATCAACTAATATTAGTGAAAGTTCCTTATGGTTCCGTAATGCCCTGCTCCATTCTTTTTCATAAAAATCCATAAAACCTCTACGGTTAGGGATATTGGTTAAAGCATCAGTGATAACTTGCTGGTTGAGTAGGTGATTTGCTTGAACTAGTCTTTTACGAATGGATCGAAGTTTTTTATTTTTGCTTAATAAATCATTTTGCATTCTTTCACGAATATAATCAAAACAAAAAGCGCCAATAGATACAGAACAAAAAGAAGCGATATATCGATAAACAACATCTATTTGATATTGAACAGGGATATAATTTAGATTTCCTAAAATGATGATGGTTAAAACAATGCTGAGAAAGAGGGTAATTCCAATTGTTCCAATTTTTGTTCCAAAAACAAAAAATACAAAGATTGGAAAAATATAAGTCCATAATAAACCAGAGTTTTTGTAGCCTCCGGTAATCACGAAGAAGATAAAAAGCAACCCAAATATAGTAAAGCAGATCAGTGCGGGATATATATATGATTTTTTAATCCGAATATAGATAAACATAATCATTAAAATTGTTGCTGATATATAATCCAGAATGGCAATAGTATAATACTGTGCAAGAAAGGCATGTAAACCAAAAATGAGGAGAAAAAAAACTCCCAATGTACAAAGTAAATTTGTAAAAATTACCTTACGAACTGTATCCATGTCATATTGATAATACATGTTACTGGTAATAAAATTAATAAATAGCTTTTTTATCTTTTTGTTGTTCATCTTTCATCTGATCATCATTTGGTTTTATGTAAAAAATGGCCTATTCATTCATTTTTTTAGCAATATAAATAAATGGAGTATCCAATGCTGCTACTATCCATTTTAACAAGTAAGTGGTAATAGCGATTTGGACGAATACAGATAGTTCAAAAATTCCCCAGAAAGCTATAAAAACGAATACCAGAGTATCAATGAGTTGACTGACCATGGTACTCAAGTTATTCCTAAGCCAAATATGGGGGTTTTTATTTTTCCAAAAATTATAAGCCCAAACATCATGTAACTGGCTTAATACATAAGCGGTAATACTGGCAATGGTGATTCTGGGTAAAATGGTAAAAATAGTTTCCAAGGCTCCCTGTGAAAAATCAGAAGGGTGGGGTTTAAACATTAAACTGACCTGGATAATAATAGTTGTCATGACCATGGAGAATATCCCTATGTAAACTCCTTTTCGAGCTGCCTGTTTTCCATATTTTTCTGATAAAATATCAGTAGCTAAAAATGAAGTCCCATAAATGATGTTGCCCAGGGTAGTGATAATTCCCATCAGTTCAACAGTTTTAATCACCTGGATATTGGCGATTATTATTGAAATAGCAATCCAGGCATATAATCCTGTTTTTTTAAAAAATTTGTAAGCTATTAAAATTCCAGCAAAATTTACCAGTAATAATACAAGCCACAATAATAAATTCATTTCTTTTCCTTTTTTGATGATTGATGAAACATTTTTGGATATTTTATAGATTATATGATATTTTATATTTTTTTTAAACCTTTTTCCCAAAAAAACTCTCAACCATTACGTTGTTTCAGCAAAGTTTGAGTTTAAGAAATTTCTTCAGAATCTCAATAAATCCGGGGCGATCTCGTTCAATACTTAAATTAATGCTTTGGATTTTTCGATGGAGTGAAATTATAAAGGATAGTTCAGTAAAGTTAGAAAGCAGTAAATCTTACTTACTTTATCAGTTCGATTTTAAAGATCACCGGCCTGACTCCATCTGAACAGCAGCTGATCATAGTTTTGTCATCTTTCATCCATCCCCAGGTAGAAGGGCCAAAACTACCACCTTGCATTAGGACAAAAACTAACTTGGAAATATCTGACCAGGCACCGGAACATGGGAAATTATCTGGTTCTTTCATTGAGTATTTAGCTATATATTCCTGCCCAACTTCAAAAACCGAACAGGCACTGGTCTCTTTTAAGCAATATTCTTGAGCAAGATCTTGATGAAATAATTTTTTTAAAACTGTAATTTTACATTGTGTCATAATATCAATCCTTTCTGATGAACTCTCTGTTTTGTTTTAAATATTTTCAACTGAATGATAACGCAAAATAATACTTTTTTCTATATTTATTATATTAAAAAAGAAAAATGAGACAAAGCATCAAAAATTTTTGATGCTTTGTCTTTTTTGACCAAATTTAATCGAGATTCCAGGTTTTAATTTGGTTAGTAAAGTGAAGATTAACACTCTTTGGATCCAGAGCATTTCTAAAGGATTCTGTTGCAGGTGATTGAGCAAACTTTTTACTGGATTCTTTTGCTTCTTCCATGGTTCTCCAATGCTGAATCATGATCCAGTCTCCCTTTTCCTTGCCTTTGATTAATTCAGTATCAACATAGCCTTTTTGCTGAATATGGAAGTTGTTTTCTAAAGAATCTACAAGTTCAATGAACTGCTCATCAGAATACTCTTCAACAGATTTAAATTGGGCAATTTCTG
>JAKSBL010000435.1 GCA_022361115.1 Spirochaetota bacterium
TTGGTATATTGAATGACTTGATACATAATTTCCTTGTAGGTTTTTCCTCCTAAGAACTTCTCATAGTTAATGAACCGTGCAAAAATGTGATAGGTAGTGTTTTCCAGAATAACTCGTAATGGGCGTCCCATTTTGTGCTCCTTGTATATAATAATTTTTTGTCTCTCATTAGTATTAATGATTTTTTTGTTTAAAATGACTGACAAAGGGAGGAAAAAAATATCAACTTTTTTCTATAAACTAGTTGCTGGTGCCAGGCACAAAATTTTGTTCTTAAATATCTGGTGCCAGGCACATAAAAATCTATTGACCTTATGATGCAGCTGTATTAAAATAGAAATATAACTTAGCCTTATTCAGAGGAATCATGAAGAAAAAACGTTATTTAGGTGAAATCTTAATTGACTTTAATTTTATTACTCCAGAAAAACTGGAAGAAGTTTTACAATTACAAAAAGCTCGGCAGGAAGAACATCTCTTATTAGGTGAAATCTTAATTAGAGATAAAATTATTAACCAGCAGCAATTGGAAAAAGCTTTAAAAATCACTTTGCAGGATGTGATCGATGATGAGAATACAGACAAATTGATCAGAGAAGCAGCTGAATTATCATTGAAAAAAATTAATCATAACCTGGAAGAGACTCCGGATAATAAACTTACTGAAGAAGGTAGAGCTATTTTAGTTATTCGCTTAAAAGATTACCAGTCCCAGAAAGATGACTTGAAAAAAAGTATTATTAAAAACAAACAATTGAAAATAACAAAATTTCGTAATATAATGATCCATAATAGCAAAGCAAAAATGATTGAACTCGAAAAAAAAATCCAGATGCTGGAAAGAGACCTTAATTTTTTTGGTTAGAGTATTTACCAGTGACTTATTTAGTCAGTTCATCATTTTTAAAATATTCATCCGAAAATGATATAGTTCCATCTTTTCTTCATCCAATAAGTCATTGATTAATAAAATATTGGGATGTTTTTTTGCCCACTGCTGAGTGATTTCATTAATCTCATCCAGACTAATCTGTTTTGGTTCCAGCAGAACCGGGGTTAAATATTGATTTTCTGAAATTTCAATATTCTCCTTTTCTAACTGATTAGCTAGAGGTGTCCCTTTGTATACACGGATGCCAGTGGCAATAAATACCGATTGATCTGATCGGCTTATCTTTTGAATACAATCATAGGTTTCTGCCAAAGTCTCTTTAGATTCATTGGGAGCTCCTAATAAAAAGCTCCAGGAAAGCTCCAGTTCAGAATTTTTAGCCCTTTGCTGTAAAATTTCAGCAGATTTCAGAATATCCTTATAGGAAAAACCTTTGGCTAGATTTCTTAAAACGCGGTCACTACCAGACTCAACTGATATACTTAATCCTTTAAACCCAGCCAAAGCCATTAAGTCTACTAATTCTTTATCAATTGCACCAGGATTTAAATCAGGTGTCCCCAGTTTAATTGGAAGTTTTCTCTTTATAATGGCCCTTAATACAGATTTTGCATGTTCCAGAGGAATATTAAATGCACTATCGGTAAATTCAAAATAATCAATTTTTGATTCTTTATAGAGCTTTTCTATGTCATCTGCAATAGTTTCAGGTTGTCGAAAACGGTAAGCTGTGCCTTCAATTTTATTGTAAGAACAGTAAGAGCATTTTAGTGCGCATCCACGTTTGGCTTGGATTTGAACAGAAGAAGCATGGTCCAGGTATTTTTTAACATCTATATAATCACTGACTTTAGGAAAAATCATTTGCTCATAATTATCCATAAAAGCTGGAGGGTTATTTTGGGTGAGAACTCCATTCTTACAAATCATCAGCCCGGGAACATGAGAAAGGGATTGGTCGTCCTGCCAATCATCCACGAACTGAACCAGCGACCTTTCACCATCTCCTCGAACAGCATACTCTAAATTAAGATATTCTAATATTTCAGCCCCACTAATACCCACAGCACTTCCGCCAATAATTATTGGACCTGAAAATTTTGCTTTAACAGGTTCAATAATCTTATTTTTTATATGTTTTAGGAAAAAAAACAGGTTACAATCATCAATATTGCGGATACCTATTCCGATAATATCAGGGAGAAAGGTTTCAATTATCGCTTTGACTTTTGACTCACAATCAGTAACAAACATTAAATCAAGAAAATATAATTTGTGCCCCTTTTGTTTCAAGGCTTCAGCAACCCAGCAAAGCCCAATTGGTATAACCGGAATCATTTGCTTGTGTTGATTGGAACTGATTAATAAGATTTTCATAAATGAAATTTTATCATGAATTATTGAGTTGGGCAATTAGAAATGAAAGAGAAAATTAAATTGTTTCTTTCAATAACTGATATTATTTAACTCAATAAAACAGATAAATATTTCCATAACAAAGGAATGGTTAAAATTGTCTAAAAGAGCGCTGCTTTTTTATCCACCTATGCATTGTCATAAAGATTTCTTTTCAACCTGGTCATATTCTCATTCAAATTACTTTCCCATAGCTTTATTAAAATTATCAACTTTCCTTAAAAAAGCTGGATACCACATCGATTATTTAGATTGTTTTAACATTTTTGATTATGAAAATCATGAGTATGATTCATTTTTTGTTGAAGAAAATATTACTCGTTATGCCCCTTATGGTAATTATGAAGAAGAGAAAAGAACTGCCCCTATTTATCATATTGGTTACACTTATGAAGAAATCAAAAAACGGTTATGTAATTTAAAATACAAACCCGATGAAGTCTATGTATCATCCCTATTTACCTGGTCCTGGCAGACAACCCATAATTCAATTAAAATCATAAAAGAAGTTTTCCCCCGCTCTCATGTTAAGCTAGGTGGAGTTTATCCAACTCTCTGTCCGGAATTAGCTGCAACATCAGGTGCAGATGAAATTGTACAAGGATTAACACCAGAGATTAATGACTGCTGGTTAGATATTGATATTCTGAAAACTTTAAAAAATTTTAAGGTAGGCATATTTAAAACCTCAATTGGTTGTCCAAATAATTGTTCCTATTGTGCTGTAGATATTTTAGAGGGAACAAAACTATCATATCGAAATATTGATGACTTAATTGATGAAATTTGTTTTTTATCAAGTGAATTAGGCATACAGCATTTCCAATTTTGGGACTCAAATATTATATTTAAACCTGAAAAACATTTTTATCCTTTGCTTGAAAAAATGAATAAAGTAAATAATAATTTTCATTTTTATCTTTCTGGAGGTATACAACCCAATTTAGTTACTCCTGAGATTGCTGTTAAATTAAAGACTGGAGGATTTTCTGAGATACTGCTTACATTGGAAACCTCTGACCCTGAACGGACAAAAGAATCAAATAGACCCTCTGGTGTTACTGAACTAGATAATGCTATTACTCATTTAATTAATTGTGGCTATTGTTATGATGATTTATCTGCTTCCTTATTGATTAACCAGCCTGGACAAACTACTGAAACAATTTTACTAGACATTTTAAAGGTATATCAAAAAAACCTAAGCACAGCATTGTTAGTCTTTGCACCTATACCAGGAACAGCAGACTATATAAATTACAAAACTGTTCTCAGCAATAAAAGGTTAGAAGACCTTGATCCTTTGCTTTATCCATTTGCATCACCAAAATTGACAACAAAACAA
>JAKSBL010000598.1 GCA_022361115.1 Spirochaetota bacterium
TTGGAAAATATTAAAACAAAAAAACCTATATTGGTAATAAACAATAGATTTTTAAAAGCAAAATTATAAAAATTATTGCTTTTTGTATGAGGATAGACTATGTCATTTATTGTATCAAAATTTGGAGGCTGGGCTAATGCCTCGGCTGAGCGTCTTAAAAAAGCCGCAGATCTATTTGAATCCAATCCAGAACGAAGAATTAAGGTGAATTCTGCAATTGGCAAAATTGAAGGTCTCCCTAAGGTGACTGATTTATTAATTGAGGGAGCAAATAAAAGAATAAAAACCGGTACTTTTCCTGATGAAATAAAGAAATTTATTCATGATAATCATTATAAAGTTTTTGAACCATTGGATATTCCTAAAAGTAGAATTAATGAAATAATGGATTTATTGGATCTCTATATTGATCAATATGAAAAATATACCCCTGATTATTTTCGTGCTCTGATTATCGGAACTGGAGAGGAACTTTTTTCCCGCCTGGATACTCTTTATCTGACAGAAATCAGAAAACTAAATGCCCGGTATGTTGATCCTCGAGAAATTGGCCACTACTTACAAGGACATCCTCTAGATGGGAAGATACATGATATGTCCTATGAAAACCTGGCAAATTTGAGAAATTACCAGCAAATTGTTGTTTATCCTGGTTTTTTTGGTGTTGATGTAAAAAGTCGGCCCATGATTTATAGTAGAGGAGGCACAGATAAAACTGCTGCTGATATTGCAAAAGCTACTCATGCGACTATTTATGAAAACTGGAAAGATGTAGACGGTATTTATGCAGCAGATCCCCGGATAGTCGATCACCCTTCCTTAATCAGTGAAGTGACTTATAAAGAAATCAGAGAACTTTCTTACATTAGCTTTGATGTTTTACACCAGGAAGCCATGATTCCTGTAATGAAAGCATCTATACCAATAAATATTAAAAATCTCTTAAAACCCAGTGAAAATGGAACTTTTATTGTTAACAGCCGCCAGCTTGATCATCACTATCCTGTAGTTGGTGTTGCTCATATTAGTGATGTTTGCTTTATTAATGTTGAAAAAACCCTGATGAACGAAGAAATTGGCTTTGCAGATAGTATACTAACAATTTTTCGGGAACATAAAGTCAGCATTGATCAAATTACTACTGGTATTGATACCATGTGTTTAGTTGTTGCTACGGATCAGTTTGAAGAAAAAACCATTCATACAGGAATTACTGAAGGTTACCGAAAAAAGATCAATATTGATGAATTTGCACAATACCTGAAAAGCTGGTTAAATGCTGATTCAGTACAAATTCGGAAAAACAAAACCCTGATCTGTGTGGTTGGAGAGGGGATGATTCATACTGTTGGTTTGCTAAATCGCATCACAAAGGCTTTAACCGAAAATAATGTCAATATTGAACTATTGGACCAGGGCCCTAGTGAACGAAATGTAATCATTGGTATTGATAGTGGTAAAAAAAATGAAAACGCTTTTAAGGCTGTAAATGCCATTTACCATGAGTTCCTTAATAATTATGAAAACAGAAAAAAAAATAATGGGTAAAATAGTCTACATTACTGGTGGTGCTCGCAGTGGTAAAAGCCGCTTTTCAGAAAAATACTTAAAAAATGAAAAGCAGGTTCTTTACATTGCAACTGGAGTTCCATTTGATGAGGAAATGAAAGAACGAATTAAAATACATCAGAGCGTACGCAATCCAGATTGGAAATTACTAGAAAGCTATCAAAACCTGGACCAGATCATTCTGGAAAACCATAAATCAATAAAATATATTCTCATTGACTGTATCACCATTATGATTACCAATTTAATGCTGCTGGATCATAATTACGACTGGGATAACATATCAATGACTGAAGTTAATAAGCTGGAATCAAGCATATTAAATTATATACAGAATATTATTCAGGCCTGCAGGCGAACTGAGTTAACAACTATCATGGTCTCCAATGAGTTAGGCTCTGGTATTGTACCAGCTTATCCTTTAGGGAGAATATATCGAGATATTGCTGGAAAAGCGAACCAAATCATTGCCGGTCAAGCTGATGAGGCTTTTTTACTGGTTTCGGGCTTACCCCTTCAACTTAAAGGATAAAAGTGTTGGTTAGATTTTTAACGGAATACTTCAAAGGTTTTTTTTTACAATTACAATTTCTCACTACCCTGCCTCTGCCAATAAATATTCAGTATACTGAAAAACGATTTTCTCAAGCAATCATTTTTTATCCATATATTGGATTAATAATTGGCAGTTTATTAGCCCTAGTCTATTATATTGCAATGTATCTGCAATCCCCCCGCATTACTGCAATTTTAATTGTATTTGCTGGAATCATGATAACAGGGGGACTACATATTGATGGTTTAGCTGATACCTGTGATGGACTTTTTTCCTATCGGACAAAAGAACAAATACTCACCATAATGAAAGATTCTCGGATTGGAGTTCAAGGCGTCCTGGGAATTATCATGGTCTTGGGTTTAAAATTCATCTTTCTTTTAGAAATAAAACAGATAGATTTTAGAATGTTATTATTTTTACCAGTCATATCCAGAACGGCTTTAGTATGGAATGCTGGTTTATTTTCCTATGCTGGACATAATAAAAGTCCTGCTTTTTATCTGATAAACCAAACTGGCTGGAAACAGATTATTATATCCAGCATGCTGATGTTCACAGTTTTTCTTTTTATCAGGCAATACCTGTATTTAATTGTTTCCGGTTTAACTATATTACTTACTTTATTATTAACCTATACTTTTTCCCGAAAAATCAATGGAATTACCGGCGATGTTTTAGGTGCCATGCTAGAAATCAGTGAGACAATCAGTTTGTTTTTGTTTTATTTTTTACCCTTATATTATTAATGATTAGGGAATGATCATTTCTACAGAACCAATCATCACGTGCTTTGAGGTATAATCGTCTTTTAAACCATAAGCTAATATCACTTTATGGGTTCCCTTTCCAATGACCTGATCATACTTATCACCAGAATTAAGAGGAATCATAAATTGTATTTCAGTAAATCCATCTTTTTCCGTTCCAGAAGAAGAGATGATGTTATTTTTCCCTCCCACTTTTTCATCAGCTGTGTGCATGGTAAGTCCAATTCCAAAGTCATCTGATATAAATACTTGTCCCTTTTTTATGTATCCAATAATATAATCAGCATCTTTCATTCTTTTTGAAGGATTGAATCCTACACTCAACCACCCTGTTGTTTTAGCCTTTACAATCACTTCCAGATTTTCTCCAACAATTCTCCAGCTAAAAGAAATTCCTCGAGACTCCAAGGTTTGAAATTGATCTGAAGAATACAATGACACAGTAAAGGTCATTATTAAAATCAAATAAATCATTTTTTTCAACATCATATCTCCTTTACAAAATTTGTGGAAAAGCAAAAATAACAGCATCATTTACTAATTGTTATGAGATCACAAAAACAATAGATAATCAGAAAGCTTCCTTTCCCTACTGATCTGCTCTTTGATTCCCATTGTGATCATTCTTTTCTTAAAGATAACTTTTAAAACCAAATAATTTATGTTATTAATTATACTAATAAATCATAGAAATGAAAAATAATTTTCCATAAAAGTTTACCTCTTTCATTTTTTCCAGTATAATAAGGTAAGAGAGGTTTTCCAAGGAGTTCAAATGTTTAAAATACCTAGAAAAAGAAAACTAGGAGTCTATATACTAGCTATCGGAATTATCATCTTTTTAAAAATCGTCTTTTATCAACAATTTCCTGTATTAAACTTGATGCTGTTTTTTGTTTTATTTGCTTCCATAGATTTGATTGTCTACTCATTTAGTCGAAAAAAAAAGACCAACCATTTTTTTATACCTGGAGCTACCCTCTCTTTATCAGCATTATTTCTCATATTTTATATTTACTTTTTTGAAAAAAACAACTACTCATTAGAACAATTATGGCCAATATTAGGGATTTTTCCAGGTATCAGTCTCATTTTGTACTATATTTTTTTTACTCCCAGAAGCCGATCAACCATTGTTCCGGGTTTTTTCATTACCATGCTTTCAGTAGTTTTTTTATTAGTCCGTTTAGATATCATTAATCTGGATCTTCAGAAATTTTTATTATTATTAATACCGATTTTTCTGATAATTATTGGTTTATATTTGATTTTTGACGATAAAATTCGTCTTATTCAGGAGCAAATCGACCAAACCTTGGAAGATCATAAGAAAAGTGGAGATTAAGTGAGATCTTTGATATTTATTATGGTGCTCTTCTCCTGTTCCTTTTTTTTGTTTTCTGATCAATTTTTCATAGACCAGAATATCTTATTAAAGGGTAAATTGATCTGGATTACTCAAAAAAACCTGGTTATTCAGCAAGAAGATCAATATTATCAATTCGATTTAAAAATTCTTCACTACGGAATCATTGATCAAAATACCTCCTCAATCATTGAATACCAAATAGTTGAAAAACAGAGTACAGAAAATGTTAAACTGATTAAATTTACTTCGACCGAGTTTTTTTATCAAAAAATAAATGATCCAGTTATTCAGCGAATGGATATCAGTTTAATTCAGGAATTATTAATTAAAGGTGATAAAATTACTAAAAATAAAATATTACAAAACCTAAAAAAAGGACTCCAGGATACCTCATTCATTAAAAAACAGGATTTTCCATTGAGCCAAAATTCATTACCCCTTGATTATCAGTCAGATACATTTTATATTGACTTCTGGAACACAAATTACCATCGATTTAAGAATTTTAAAGATAAAGTATGGTTATTGATGAGTATTTATTATGAGAAAGAGTTAAATTTACTGAAATGGTATGTAGATAAAGGGTTATATTTTCAAAAAAATTCAGCTTCATATTTAACAGAATTAAAAACCTTGCGTCAGGAATATTTAACCAGAGTAAAGAACCAGATGATTAATGAATAGATATATGTATTCAGCTTACTTTGGCCTTTTATTTTTCTCAATTTCAGCCAGATGTTTATCCAATAAAGTGGTCCATACTTCAATTTGTTTTTTACATTTTTCAACTTTTTCTGTTTCACCAGTAATGGTATTTAACCGGTATAGACTTTTTTGATAATCAATGGCTTTCTTAAAATCTTCAATATCTTTGGTTGAAAGTTCAAATTTTTCTCGATACCCATCTGAACTTTCCTGCAATAACCTCTGGGCTATCTGCATATGTGTCCGTCTTTCTTTAAAACCCTCCTGACGGGGATCATCCATTTTTTGAAATTTTTTCAGGTCAAAAAGATTTTTTGTAATGACAGCATATCTCCCCTCGATCTCAATAAAGGACCATTTCCATTTCGTATTTTCACCAAAACTCTCTTTGACAAGATCAATACAAAAACCTATTTTTTTAACAAGAGTGAGTTTTTTGTAATCTGTTAAACTATTGAGTTCGGCTAATCCCTCTTGATAATCAGAAAAGGGCACATCTAAATAGTTAGACACGATTTTTTCTATTTGAATGATCACTTCATAGAGTAATTGACGGGCCTTTTCAATAAAAGCAGTATTTTTGACAGTTAATAAATCAACAGATACTTCATTCATTCCGCAATATATGGTAATCTGGTTTAAATAGTTATCCACTAATTGAATTCGTAAAAGGGGAAGATCGTCCGGATCTTTCATAATTGCAGATTTGAGCTTTTTATTTTTAAGAGTTAGTTCTTCAATTATGGATTTATAATACTTTACTTTTTCCTGATATTTTTGTCGCTGATCTTCCGTAACTTTAGCCATTTTTTGACCTCTAATAAACTATTATTACTACCCTATCAATAATGATTATTAATAAAAGAGCTAATTTTTTTATTTTAACATAATTTTCAGAATATTTTCAAATTTTAATATTTAGATAAATTTATATTTTATGTTTCGGTATTTCTGCCTATTTATTTAATAAAGCGATTAACTCTTTCGCATGAGTCATACTAGTATCTGTGTTTTCACCAGAAAGCATACGCGAGATTTCAGCAACTCTGGTCTGTTCATCTAATTTTTTAATCAGCGTCACTGTTTTTTCATTGCCAACTTCTTTATGTATCAGAAAATTTGAAGAACCAGCTGCTGCTATCTGAGCAAGGTGGGTAATACAGATTAATTGTTTCTGGTTCCCCAGTTTTTTTAATGCTTTGCTTACCGATAAAGCTGTCCTCCCTCCAATCCCTGCATCAATTTCATCAAAGATCATCGTATTAATATTATCATTTTGTGCTAATACACTTTTAAAGGCTAAGATGATACGCGATAATTCCCCTCCGGAAGCAATCTTGTTGAGACTTTTTAAAGGTTCCCCTTTGTTGGGACTAATCAAAAACTCAACAGCATCTATTCCTGAAAGGCCATATTTAATCTTTTCACCTTGATGTTCTAAATATTTATCTGTACCAGGCATTTGATTAATATCAATTTTAAAATCAACCTGTTCCATAGCCAGATTAATCAATTCACCTTTTACCATTTCCTGAAGTTTCAAAGCACCTTGTTTCCGTTTGTTGGATAACTTCACTGCCTGTTGGAGGTAAATCTCTTTTGTTTTTTTAAGTTCATTCTGCAGTTGCCCCTTCTTTTCATCAGAAAACTGGATAAACTCCAAATCCTTTTGGGCTTTATTAAAAAATTTAACAATTTCAGAAAAACTGTTTCCATACTTTCTTTTCAAATTTTCAATCGCTTCATTTCGTTCTATAAGGAAATCCAGTTGATTGACATCAAAATTTTGATCCGACATTCGAGAATTGATTACTGATGATATTTCTTCCAGGTTATAAAAAATATCTGCCATCTGATTGGTCTGGTTATTTAAAGAACTATCCATTTCAACGACTTGCTGGAAAACCTGGCGAGCTTTCTTAACTTGATTTAATATTCCTTGTTCCTGCATAAAGAGGTCATGTAATTCCTGAAATTGCTGAATCAACTTCTCATAATTTTCCAGAATAGTAATTTCCTTTTTTAACTCTTCATCTTCACCATTTTTCATTGCTACAGATCGAATTTCTTCAATCTGATATTCTAACAGCTCTATTTTACGAGCCTTTTCCTGTTCGTCTTGATTTAACAGTTGAAGTTCTTCTTCAATATTTAAGATTTTTTGATAGATATTTTTGACCGCTTGTACTTCTTTGGTTAATGCAAGATAATTATCTAAATAAGCTAGATGTGTTTGCCGTCGTAAAAGGGTAACTCCATCATGCTGACCATGAAAATCAAATAAATAAGCTGCAAAAAGAGATAATTCTTTTGAGGTTACCGGGGAACCATTGATAAAAGACTTTGATTTCCCTTCTCTAGTCAATATTCTTCTCAGGATAATCTCATTATCTTCCAGTTCAATCCCCTGTTCAGCCAAGTGTGTTTTTAACTCATCTTTCTCATGAATACTAATAGTAGCATTGAGAATAGCCTCATTTTTACCAGTGCGAATGTGTTCAACACTGGCACGGCTACCTAATAGTATGGAAAGCGCCTGGATAATAATAGATTTACCTGCACCGGTTTCTCCGCTGATAATATTGAGGTGGGGAGAAAAGGTAACTTCACAATTATCGATTAAGGCAAAATTTTTTATACTGAGATAATGAAGCATTAATGACTCTCCAAAAAACTCATAAAATTAAATTTGCTGGCATGATTTAAAAATTCCAGCCCAGTTTTTGTTTTAATATTTCAGAAAAAGACAACCGGCTTTTTACCACTTTAATTTGCTTTTTAGAACGGGTGATTTTTACATCCTGACCTAATTCCAATAAAACAACTTTCTGTCCATCCAGAGTAATTTGAGGCTGTGCTTGTGACTCTTCTATCCGAATGCGTATGGTATCACTAGCTGGTACGATATAGGGGCGAATTGCCAGTGAATGTGGACAGATAGGTGTCACAGCAAAAGCATCAATGGAAGGATGTAAAATTGGGCCACCAGCACTTAAATTATAAGCAGTGGAACCAGTTGGAGAACTGATGATCAGACCATCACCCCGAAAATCACAAATAAAATGGCCTCCTAAGTCAACTCGTAAACGGATCATTCGACTGATACCAGTATGTGAAATGACCCCTTCATTTAATACTGGATAGACTGTTTCATTTCCATCAATTGTGATATCCAATAAACTCTTATAATCATACTCAATAGTCCCTTTTAAAAATCTCTCAAAATAGTGACCGAAATCTTTTATTTCAATCGTTGTGTTAAAACCGAGACGTCCCAAATTTACCCCAAAAATCGGCACTTCTGTTCCGGCAAAAATTCGAGAAGTATAGAGAAAAGTGCCGTCTCCTCCGACTGAAATGACTGCATCATAGTCTTCTGGAGGATGCCCTTTTTGAAAAAGGGTATCATATAAATTAAAACTCTTATCAGAATAGATATAAGAATCAATATGCAAGGGATTTTTGGCCTGGTAATTTGATAAATACTGGATAAAATCATGAATTTGTTTCTTAATATCCAGTCCAACAACAGCAATTTTTTTCATTTATAATATAATTTGTCTTTTTCAATTTTAAATAAGAAGCCTTATTATACATAAAAATAATTGCTTTGGCAAACAGATTTACGGAAGTTGATGAATCCATTAAATGGTTAAACTGAATGTATTGTTATGAATACTTAAATCAGGTTTTGCAAACCTTCTTTATCTGTTTCATAGATTTCAAAAATTAAATCTAGTTTAATATCATGGAAGACTTTTTTTATTTCTTCAGGAAGACTAGAGAGGATTAACATACCATTTACTTTTTTAATATCATTTAAAGCAGACACCAGTAATCGATAGCCGCTTGATGAAATGTAATCAACATGTTTCAAGGAAAAAAGGAATTTTTTTTGCCCCTTTTTGATTTCATTATTGATCACTTCTTCTATATTATAGCAATTTAAGCTATCAAAACGATTAGCTATATGAATAATGATAATATCTTTCTTTCTTTCAATACGAAAAGTCTGGCCACTTCGAGTCGTATCCATATCAAATTCCTCGAAATCCAAGTTTTGCTCCTGCTTCTCTGCTTTGTTTTGATTCATTTCTGATTTAAGCAACATAATTTTCCTTATCTTCTATCAATTGTCCTTCACTATATATGATAGTTGAAACTTTTTTATAAGTCAATCAAGTCGTTTAAAATATCTTCAAAATCTAAATCATAGCTGCAAGGACTTTGGCAACCTGATCAACTTCCTTTTTTAGCAAGGTAGAATTAATTGGAATCAATACTGTTTTTAAAAAAAATTTCTCTGTATTGGGAAAATCTGATTTTGGATAATTTAAATAGTGATGTAAAGGACTTACAAAAGGTTTTAGCGCTTCAATTTTGTTTTTATGAAGAAAAGCAATAGCATCTTTCAGGCTGTTTTTAATGATGAGAGGAAAATCAGCATAATATTTTTCATATTCTTCATTATTATGAATAAAAGAATTGGGACTGCGAGCAATCGCATTTTCATATATTTCACCGATTGTATGTCTCAATTTTAACCGATGTTTCAGCGTTTCCATCTGACTCACTCCCATGGCTGCATTTATGTCAGGCAGAAGACAGGAAAAACCGGGTTGATATTCTTCTTCTGAAGCTTCCTGGTCTGTTTCTTTTAACCATCCTTTTAATAAATGATAATTTTTACGGTTATTACAAAAAACAGCTCCACCACTACCAGTGGTGATAATTTGCTTGCTGGAAAAATCAGCTACTGCAAAGGTACTTTGAGTTCCGGTAAAATGTTCACCAATTTTCGCACCAATTACAGAGGATATATCTTCAATTAAATAGGGAGCAAAATCTATATATTCTGTCACATCATAAGTAAATCCAAAATAATAAGGAAGAATCAAAACTTTAGTATGGTTAGTTCGCTTTTTTTGAATATCTTCAATAGACGGTTGAAGAGAATGTTGATCTTTCAGATCGACTAAAACTGGAATTGCTTTTTTCTTTAAAATTATATCCAGATAAACAGAGGGAGCAAATGAAGGTAATAAGACCTCATCCTGCTGAGAAATGCCAATTGCGTCAAAAACCAATTCTAAAGTACTGTAAAAAGAATTGATAGCTAAAGCTTTATAAGTAGTAGAACGATCCGTTAATTTTTGTTCAAATTTTTTTGCAAAATTACCATACTCTAATTTCTCTTCCATCATACATTCTAATACATATTCTAAATCCTTCCGTCGAATGGAAGGCCGTTCAACATGAATCATTTTCTTCATTCACTACTCCAGACAATATATACTGCAGTCTCAAGCTCCAGCATTGTAATTAATGCTGCCTGCTTTACGCATGCAAACACCACGATATTTTAAAAATATTCTTAAAGTAGCATAAAAATACGAAATGGGAAAGAGGGTTTTGATAA
Source organism: Spirochaetota bacterium (assembly GCA_022361115.1). Classification (GTDB taxonomy): domain Bacteria; phylum Spirochaetota; class GWE2-31-10; order GWE2-31-10; family GWE2-31-10; genus JAKSBL01. Next base: position 10,389 of record JAKSBL010000598.1, read on the forward strand.
AAAGATAAGCTTAAAATAAATTAAACACTATGGCCGCTAAGTTGCAGCATTTCAGTTTTACTGAATAATTTACGTACATTGAGAATAATTAAAAGGGTTTCTTCCAATCGGGAGACTCCCTCAATATACTCTGCACCAATTCCGGCAATCATTTGAGGAGGAGGCTGTATTTGATCAAGGTTGATGGAAATCACCCGGTTTACCTGATCAATAATAATTCCAATAGTCATATCCTGGACATGAATAATTATAATACCTCTTAAAAGTTCATCTTCTTCACTAAATTGTACAGGAGTAAAATGAAATCTCTTGCCTAAATCAACAATAGGGATTATTTGTCCACGTAATTTTATTACTCCATCAACAAAATCAGGTGAATTAGGAATAGGGGTAATTTCAGACAAACGGATAATCTCTCTCACTTCCATTATATTGATGCCATATAACTCATTACTGATTTTGAAAGTAACTAAGGACATTGTTGTAGCCATGAATAACTCCCTTAATATCTGAATACTAGAAAACAATTGCAGTATTTCATAAAAACCTATTTATATTTAATATTAGTATAAATAAAAAAAATTTTAAATGCAAGATGATAAAAAATATTAATCAATATTTGCAAAGACCAAAGAAATAATTTAATTTTGCTGGAACCGCAATGGTTTTAATAAATATCTAAAAAATCAGTTCACTTTCTTGCTGTCTTTTGCTAATATTAAGCAAATTTAATTTCTTTAGACATTTTACCTAGTGTAAAATGAAAAATCTGGTAAGGATTTTATATGAAAGCCCTTGTTCTGGATGCCTTGTTTATTCAGTCAGCCTTAAATCAATACTCAGAGCAGAAAAACTCAATTGAAATTCTTTTTGAGTTAGCCAAAAAAATGAATTTTGACAGATATTTGCTTCTTCATAACGGTTTTATCCAGCAAGTACCTGCAGGATTGAAAAGTATTGTTATTGAAGAACCAGTGCCCTACACTGTTTTAGAAACTTTACATAAAGAAGCTAAAAATTGTGAAACCGTGATCATTTTACCAGCAGGTCATCCATTTTATGATGAGGATTATATACAGAAAATGATTCATCAACACGAGAAATTTTTAGCAGATTACACTTATGGTCTTGGATTTCCAGCAGGATTACTCCCTGAGGTTGTAAAAAAGGATGTCTTACCAGAAATGATGAAACTAGTAGAAAAAGAAGAGACCTGTCGGCAGGATTATCTTTTTTATAGTTTATCAAAAGATATTAACTCCTTTGATATAGAAACTCTCTTAGCTCCGAAGGATTTGCGGTTATTAAGAGTGAGGATTGGTAATAATGATGCAGGAGAAAAGAAACTCACTCAAAAATTATATGACCAATTTAATGGAAAAGCAACTTATACAGAAATTGCAGAATTCCTTCATGCCCATCCGGAAAAATTGTTTACTATTCCCTATCTTTTAACTCTCGAGTTGACAAATCAGAGAGATACTGATTCGACCTATCTCCCTCCAAAGGAAGATGCCGTTCAAATCCTCGACCTTGAGTTAATCCAAAAAATTATTGCCCAGGCATTACAGCAAAATCCTCATATCAATTTAATTTTAGGCGGTTTGGGAGAACCTTTACTGCACCCGGAAATTTTTAAAATATTTGAGTCTTTAAAACAAATTCAGGGTGAACTGGTTATTGAAACCTGCGGTTTAACAATCACGGATTCTTTTATCCAGGAACTAACAAAACTGGACATGGATAATATAAAATGGGTCATCAAAGTGGATGCAGAAAATGAAAATACTTATCGGCAAATCCACCCGCAAGGCAATTTTCAGCAAGCTAACGAAGCGGTAAAACTACTGAAAGCAGCTGGATATAAAGTATATACTCAAATCGTGAGAATGCCCATTAATGAAGAAGAAATTGAAAAACTGATTAGAAACAAGCAAATCGAGGATATCATTATCAGGAAATATTCCACCTATTGCGGAAAAATACCAGATCAAAAAGTGGTTGACCTCTCACCAATGAATCGAATTCCCTGTTTTCATTTACGGAGAGAAATTTATGTCAATGCAACAGGAAAAGTTTCGCCCTGTAATAGTGCTTTTGATTGGATTATTGGAGATTTAGACCAGCAGGACCTCAAAGAAATTAATATACTCCTGGGAAATCAATACAGAGAACATGCTAAAAAAAATTACCAAAAGTATTGTAAAAATTGTGATGACTACTATTTATTTCTTTTTTAAAGAAAAATTCTTAGAAAATCAGCTGAATCAGTCGAAAATTTAAAGGATTTTAAATTATTTTTTTATCGGTTAGCTATTTCATGAACTGATATAACAGGATGAAGCATGCCATTAGGAAGAAAAACCGGATTATTTTTACAGGTACGTCTCAATTCCATACGAATGCCTGGCAAGGCACTATTAAAACTAAATGGCAAACCCATTATTGAGCATGTAATGGAAA
>JAKSBL010000031.1 GCA_022361115.1 Spirochaetota bacterium
AAGTCTCTAGCCTTTTGTAAATCATCAACTGCTCCTTGATAATTATCAGGATCATAAATATCTGCCTCAGCATTCTTAGCTCTATTGATGAGTTCCTGGGCTTCCAGAAATTCTTCTTCAGAGATTTTTCTGTCCACATCTGTTTGGGTTCCTTCCTGATCATTGTCTGACTGGTTATTTTGAGTTGTTTGGGTTGTATCTTCTTCATTAGTAGTTTCTTCTTCGGGAGCAGATTTACAATTAAATGCTAAGAATCCAATTAATAATAAAATAATTAAAATATTATGCTTCTGTTTTTTAAACATGTTTTGTCTCCTGAAGTACAATAAAATTATGATTGTTCCAGATAATCTATAGCTTTCCCTTGTTGGTCAAATAGTTTTAAGATAGAATCTAATTTTGTTAATCTAAAAATTTTTAAAATAATTTTGCTGGTATTAATAAAAGCTATAAATCCTTGATTTTTGATATTTTTTTTATGAGCATTGATAAGAAACCGGATCCCAGTAGAATCAATATAATTGATTTTGTTCATATCAATGATCACTTTTGTCTGAATAGGTAAAATGACCTGATTGATCTTTTTCTCTAATTGATCAGCATTGCGAACATCAAGTTCACCAATTAAAGATAGAATTATGATTTTCCCCTTTTTGGAAGGAATTTGGGATTCTTCGATTTGCATTTTTTTCCATACAAACTAAATTAAAATTCGATTAAAATTATCTAATGCTGTATTTTATCATAAAAACTATTTTGGTCAAGTTTTAAGGAGATGTATTTTGTAAAGAGCGACTTTTACTGGGTTTTCTGTTAAAATTATTTTGAAGTTTCTGTGGAGCGCCGTTTTGAATTAACAACTCGATAAAAATCATTTATATTACTAACAACTATTTTATCATTATAAAGTTTGATTCTGTTCTGCTTTTGAAAATGATTCAGTATTTGGACACATTTCATTTTTTCCATACCACACCAGTTTGCTACTTCTTCCGGGGTAATTTTAAAAGCAATTTCAGAGTTTTCAGAAGTATCGATATTTCTATTTTCAGCTAACATAATAAATACATCAATAACTCTTACATCAGGTTCTTCCAGAGTCAGAATCATCAATCTTCTTTTTTGATCATATATTCTTTTTGCAAAAACTTTTAATAATTTTATGGCTAATTCTGGTTTTGAGGTCATTAATGTTTCAAAATTTTCTTTATTAAATTCCAAAACCTTCACATCATCCATGGCAACTGTTGTAGCACTACGTGGAGCTTCTTCCAGAATGGACATTTCCCCAAAAAACTCACCTGACATTAAAACATCCAGTGTTTTTTCTTTATCTGTAGAAATTTTTGTAATTTTTACTCTACCATCAATTAAAAAATAAAAAGTATTTCCCGGTTCATATTCACAAAATATGATCTCACCTTTTTTGTATTCTTTTCCAAATTTTTCATAAAAAGCTGGTCCAAAATCAAAACTACCTGACATTATAACTCCTTCAAAATCTGGTGAGCTTTTCTTAAGAGATTATCGTCACTATTTTTCATGGTTAAAACTTTTTTTAAGAACTCAGTAGCTTTTTCATAATCTTCTTTATCTTTATAAGCTAATCCAATATAATAATATACTTCAGCTATTTTATTAAAAGATGAGTGAGACCGTATAAATTGGGCATAAAATTCAATACACTGATCATAGCGCTTCAATAAATAATAACATTTACCCATTTCAAATTGAACGGTGGTTTTTAAAGTTTCATTTTCTGATTGGAGAAGTAATTTAAATTTTAATAGTGCATCTTGGTAGTTTTTATTCCCTAACAAAGAAACAGCCTGATAAAATACTTTTTCATCTTCATCTACAACTTTTTGGCTATCTGTTTCTAAATTTTCCGGTTGATTTGGAGCTCTGTTTTCATTATTATCCATATCTCCCAACATAGGTGTTGGCCCGCCACCTTCACCATAGGAATTCAAAGCATTTTCTGCATCCATTTTTCTTTGCTTTGCTAAATTTGAATATTTACCATCAGGATAATATTTTAAGTATCGATTATAAACAATGATTGATTGGGTATACTTTTTATTTTTATAATAATAATCACCAATTTGAAAAAAATCAGAAGCAATATCTGAAGTGACTTTATTGGTTACAAAACTCTGAACTTGCTTGCCTACTCTTCTTAGCTGGTTGGAAAATGCTTGTAACATTTTAATGATAATTGAAGTATTTTTGGTTATCAATGCTTCAAATTCCATTGTTGAAAACTCAATAACTGATGAATTAACTAATACTTTGGCTGTTTCTTCTCTTGGAAAACCGATTAAACCTGATTTCACCCCGAAAAACTCACCATTATTGATCACATCATTCATTTCTTCACCGCTTTGTATATCTGTATAGGACAAATTAACTTTTCCGGCTTTTAATAAAAATACTGAACTAGCTTTATCACCATTAAAATAAACAATCGAATTAGGCTTAAAATTGATCATTCGCGGCATACTTTATTCCTTACAAATCAATTATATAACAAAATTTCATTATTTGTCCAATTTATCTTTGATTGCCAATGATTTTTATGATTTGTTAATTTTATTTATTAATAAAATGATAAATACTTTATCTCTTTCTTTATTTTCGGACATTCCTAAATTATGTTAAGAGTAAATTAAATATTACTGGAATTGATAATGTTTCTTATTTGCTGACTTTTATTCATTGTATAAAAATGAAATCCAGGAATTCCAAATTTTAATAACTCGTTTACCTGTTGAATGGCATATTCAATGCCAATTTCTTCAACAGCCTTGTGATCTTCCTGGTAGTGAAGCAGTTTTTTTGATAGATTGTCAGGAATTGAAGCACCACACAAAGAAGCTATTCGATTTATTGATTGGAAACTGAGTATGGGAAATATCCCAGGTACAATCGGAATATCGATATGATATTTTTCACACAATTCAATAAATCGATAATAGATTTCATTATCAAAAAAAAGTTGTGAAATAATAAAATCAGCACCTCGATCAATCTTAAATTTTAAATATTCGATATCTTTTTCTAAATTTTCTGCTTCCAAATGTCCTTCAGGATAACCAGCTACACCTATAGACCAGTGATTATGATTCCGTATATGTTCTACCAATTGATAGGCATATTGAAATCCCTGCGGATTCGCAGGATATTCTTTTTGCCCCTGTGGAGGATCCCCCCTTAGAGCTAAAATGTTTTCAATATTATTTGTCTTTAATTCGTCTAATATATTATTTAAATCATCTGGAGATGACTGAACACAGGTTAAATGAGCCATTGTTTCAATATTATATTCATTTCTTACTTTTGCTGCAATCTCAACAGATTTATCTTTAGTACTACCCCCTGCACCATAGGTAACTGATACATAATGTGGATTAAGATTTTTTAGTTCTGAAAGGGTTTTGAATAATGTCTCAATATCAGTTGTTTTTTTAGGGGGAAATATTTCCATAGAAATGACTAAATCATTATTTTTATAAATATCTTTTATGTGCAAGATCATCTCCTTGTTTTATAAATATCATTCCAGGATATTTATTTCTAAAATGATAATATATTATTATTTTTATAATAAGAATTGTAATTTTGACAGGATAAATTTATTTTTCTTTTAATAAATTTTTAGAAAGAGTTTATCAATAAAAAATTAACTTGTAAAGAAAAAAAGGTGCTATTATTCAAACAGCACCTTTTTTATTAACAGGATTACTTCACATATTCATATAGTAATTAATCATGGGGGGGGTAATATTCATAATTACTTCTTCGTGAAGAAACATATAAAATCAACCACAATTTAATATTCGGTTTTTTAAATTTTTCCTTAACAAAAAAATTATTTTTTTTTGTTTTAATGATTAGCAAGCTTCAATAATATCTGATTTTTAATGATATTTAACTTATTCCTGTAATTTCCAGAAAAATTAACTGTTCTTCACATTGACTATTTTCTTTAATTATGATATATAGATTATTCAAAATTATAAAAACTTATAGAGGTGTTTGCAAAAATAATCATTTTAATAGCAGATCTTGGATAAAAATACTCTACTATTGAAATTTTGGCAAATACCAGAAAGTGATTATTAATTTTGTAAAAGCTTTAATAATTATTTTTAATCATATACATGATCAAGGAGAAACGAAATGAAAGCGATTTTTGAAGACAGGTCAAAGCAGTATACAGTTAATGTTGGTGATGTTTTAGCAATTGATTTAATGGATAATGTTAAAAAGGACCAAAAACTTGAGTTTAATAATGTATTATTATATACCAGTGATAAAGCTGAATATCAATTTGGTTCACCTTATTTAAAAGGGGCAAAAGTTAAAGCAACTGTTTTAGAAGAAGCTTCACGGGATGATAAAGTAATAGTTTTTAAATATAAAAGAACAAAAAACTATAAAAGAACAAAAGGCCACAGACAGTCTTATACAGTCATTAAAATAGAGGATATCAAAGCATAAGTGATAAAAATTGATATCTGGTTACTTGAAAATGGTATTTTTCAATCTTTTCAAGTACAGGGACATGCTGGATATGCTGATAAAGGGAAAGATATTGTTTGTTCTGCTGTTTCAGTATTAGTTCAAACAGTTTATCTCTCATTACAGGCAGTACCAGACTGTCAAATAGAGTATCAAGATGATAACAAGGTTAAGTGCAGACTCCTGGATTATCAATCTCAATATGAACAGGAAATCAAAGGAATATCCTTTTTTTTTCTTAATGGTTTGAAATTGATTTCCAGTAAGTATGGTCAATACGTAAAATTAAAGATAATAGGAGAAAACGATGGCACATCATAAAGGTGGTGGTAGTACCAAAAACGGAAGAGATAGTGTTTCAAAAAGACTGGGTGTTAAAAAATTCAGTGGAATGGTAGTAAAAGCAGGAAATATTCTGGTTCGCCAAAGAGGAACGAGATTTCACCCTGGTAAAAATGTAGGAATAGGAAAAGATCATACACTCTTCGCATTAATTGACGGACAAGTTAAATTTGAACGAATTAATGGTGGTAAAAGAAGAGCTATTAGTATCTATTAATCCTTTAAAATCTAACATAATATGCAACATTTTGTTGATGAAGCCATAATCAAAGTTCGATCAGGCAAAGGTGGTCCTGGTTGTGTCAGTTTTAGAAGGGAAAAATTTATTCCTTTTGGAGGACCGAACGGAGGAGATGGCGGTGATGGGGGTTCTGTAATTTTTCAAACCAAGGAAAATCTCAGAACCCTTTATCAATTAAAACTAAAGAGAAATTTTTTTGCTAAAAACGGTCAGCCAGGTATGGGTTGGCAAAAATCCGGCAAAAAAGGTGCAGATATCATTATTGAAGTTCCCCCGGGAACTTTGGTTATTGATCAGGAAACCGGTGAACTTCTTAAAGACCTTACCTTTAATGATGAAACTTTCACTTTATTAAAAGGTGGTAAAGGCGGTTTAGGTAACTGTCACTTTGCTACATCCACCAATCAAGCTCCTCGCTATGCTCAACCTGGGTTACCTGGTAAAGAGTTAACTTTAAAAATCGAATTAAAACTAATAGCTGATGTTGGATTAGTTGGTTTCCCCAATGCCGGAAAATCAACTTTACTCAGTGTACTGACCAAAGCACAACCCAAAATTGCGAACTACCCTTTTACTACTTTAATTCCTAATCTTGGAGTGTTTACCATCGCAGATGAAAGTTTTGTAATGGCCGATATACCAGGTATTATTGAAGGGGCTTCCAATGGTGTCGGATTGGGAATTGATTTTTTAAAACATATCGAACGAACTAAAATGCTCTTATATATTATCGATCCGGAAGATTCTGATTTTGAACAACAATATGAAAAATTAAAAAACGAACTCCATACATTTTCTGATAAACTCATTAATAAGCCTTTCTTAATTGCTGTGTCAAAAATGGATCTTGAGGATAGTGAAACAGCAGTAGAACTGCTTAAAGAGCACTTAAAACAACCTGTTTTGACCTATTCAGCTGTTACCCACCAGGGCTTAAAAGAGTTACTATACAAGTTAAAATCTATAATTAATAGAATTGAAAATGAGCAAACTCAATAATTTAAATGGTAAAAAAATAGCTATTTTTGGAGGAAGCTTTAATCCTGTTCACAATGGACATCTTCTGACTGCTCAAAAGCTCTACGAATATTTTCATTTTGATTATATTCTTTTTATTCCCGCAAATATACCTGTACATAAAAACAGCAAAGATTTTCCTGATGCAACTCATCGTTTAAATATGGTAAAATTAGCTATAGAGAACTATCCATATTTTATTTATTCGGATATAGAAATCAAAAGGGGGGGATTCACCTATACCATTGATACTGTAATGGAACTAAAACAGAGGTTTCCTTTAATACAAAAAATCAGTTTTATCATTGGAGATGATCTTTTATCAGGATTGTCTAGCTGGAAAAATATTGATCAATTGCTGCAGGAAGTAGAATTGATTTGCTTGAAACGTTCAAAAGATAATATTGCCGATACAGACTATCCTGTTTTATTTTTTTTAAATCCTCTATATGATATTAGTTCAACAGAAATAAGAAAAAGAATAAAAGCTAAACTACCTATTGACTTTATGCTCCCAGATAGAGTAAAAAAGTATATATTAGATAACCAATTATATATTACTAGTTCATTAATTCATAAATCATCATATTGAATTTTTAAGGAATTATTATGAGTTCTCGTAAATCCATGAAGTCGAATAATAATTTATTAGGCATAATTATGCTTGTATTTATTATACTATTAATCATAGCAACAATTTTTGCTAGCCGTTACTTTACCAGTGAAAATAAAATCAAACAAATTTTTGAAAATGGTTCAAATCTATCTTTTTTTATCGTAATTACTAATGAAAACAAAAAAGTAACTAACTCAGTTGTTCTTTTTTATAATACCAAAACCAATCGTATATCCGTAACCTACATTTTACCAAAGACTTATATAAAATTTAATAAATTTGGTTTTTCAACAATTGAAAATATATTTGTGAATAAAATCAATCATGAAGAAATTTTAAACGGAGTAGGTAAATTACTTAATCAAAAAATATCCCACTATTTATTTTTAAAAGATAAAAATTTTATCCGCTTTGTTGATATGATCGGAGGAGTTGAAATCTATACAAATGAAGTCACTTTACCGAGTAACAATATTTTTTATCCCAGTGGTCTCTTCCATTTAGATGGGGATTCAGCACTTCAATACATACAGGTTCAATTAAAAGACGAGAACGCCTATAATCAGTTAAAAAGAATGTCTAATTTTTTTCGGGGATTATTAAGAATTAAAAATGATTTTAAAGAAAACTATACCCATGAGATTATCAGCAATTATATTTATAAACTTTTTGAAACAAATTTACTGGTTAATGACAGTTTAATTATTTATCAAGAAATTCAAAATAGATTTGAAAAGGATATTAAAGATTATTCTGAAAATATGATAAATATCATATTATATGGTGATAAAAAACTAGTGGAAAATGATTATGTTTATTTACCTAAAAATAATGGTAATTGGATCCGGAGTGAAGTTAAAGATGCTTTATCTATTTTAGAAAAATCTGACATTTCAGTTAGTGCTAATAAGCCAATTGTTCAAATTTTAAATGGAACCAACAGTGATGGACTAGCTGCTCGAACCAAACGCTATTTGGAATCCTTTGGGTTTGATGTTATTAATATTGCCAATGCCAATCGCAATGATTATGAAAACACATTAGTGGTTATTCGCAACTCAGAACCGAATGCAAGAAAACTAGCCTCTTTAATTCGCTGCCAGCGAATTGTTAGAGACGAATCAGATGAATCGGGAAATTATGATGTTACCCTGATTCTTGGCACTGATTTTGATGGTAAATTTGTACGTAATTAAAAAGGCTTTTGGATAATTAGTTGATTTTTATCATTTTTCATGATATATATACCCATAAAATCAAATAATCTGCTTTAAATTAATAGTTTTATTTATGTGAAGAATTTGAAGCTTTTTTAATTTTTATGAAAAAAATGGTTAATCTATGACAAAAAATATTAATAAAATCTTTTTCTTTCTATTATTTATTATTGCTTTTACTGGTATTTTCTTTAATATCATTATTATTCAAACACTTACAGGTGTTAATTCTGAATTTCTAAAAAAAATGGACGGCATCTATTTTGAGAAAGAGAGTATTCCCCAAGAGTATCAAACAACATTACTCAACTTGATGGATACAAATAATAGTGCTTTCTTCAAAATCCTGATTACCCAGCGCAATGGGGTTGCTAATTTTTATGGATTATGTGGCCTTTTAAAAATTGATCCAAATAATGCTTTTGGGTATTTTGAAAAAAATCCTTTACTTTCTGAACGTAAAGTAAAGCTCATGTTAGGTGAGGAAACACTGGACACAACATTTAGTGATACCATCCTCTATCTTTTTGATTTTGCACCGCAATGGCTTTTACCTACCCTTTCTAAGGATTTTTTAAAAAATCATCAATCTTATTTTATGGAAGCTTTTCAATCAGATGTCTATGGTTTGAACAAAGATCAAAAACTTGATCTGTTGTTAGTGGTAATTACTAAGTATTTTCCTGAATTAATGGATCAGATTATTAAAGAAGTGATTAGTGCAGACATTATTAATGCAAATACTGATCAGAAATATAAGTATGCAAAAATGATTCCTTATATTAAAAATAAATATAATAGAGAAAAAATTATTGAACAATTACTATTGGATACCAATTCTGATGTTTTGAGTAAAACAATTGAAAATATCGATAAAAATGCCAATATTATTATTAAACAGCAATTAGAAGAATTAATTTACAATTCCAATGATAATAAAGTTTTATCATCTTCTTTAAAAAAGTTTGCAGAAATTGAAAATGATCAAGCATTAGAAATAGCAAAAAAAATCTTAAGAGGAAATAATGATTCTGCTGTTCTCATCGAAGCTATCAATATAATCGGAAAATATGGCAACTCATCCCATTATGAACTGTTAACTCAATATCTGTCTTTTACTAAATTAAATAAAGACATCAATATTGCTGCTTTACAAGCCATTATTTCTACTACTTATTGGGCAAAACCAGATAATGTTTTAAATACACTTGCCTATGTGATTAAAAATGCATATTCAAGTCGGTATGAATTAGTAGTGTACTCTATTGAATTTTATATTAAAAGAAATATCAACCGACATTCTGGATTAATTTTATCAAGACTAAAATATCTAGAAAATGAAGAAATGAAAAAATTAGCCATTCAATATTTAGATCACTTTCAATTAACTTCAGGATTATCTTTACTAAATACTCTGAAAAATGACAATAATCCTGAAATTAGTAAAGAAGCCAGCCAATTGTATGATATTTTAAAGAAAAAAGTTGCTTATTCAGCACCAACACCTACTGTACCAGTAAATAATGATAATAATGAAGATGAAACTTCTGATGCTGAATAAAAATAATTTTATATAATAAATTGTAAAGTGACAGTATTTATTTTCAATATTCTTCCACTATGCTAATTGCATCCTCAAATACATGGGATTCATTTGTTTCTAAAAATTCTTCAATTTTTTGCATACGGCTAACTGCATGGTCCCTTTTTAAACTGACAAATGATAAGCCTAATACGGCAGAATTATAATAATCCTGATCGTCAACTTCAGCTATCGAAATTTTATACCTGGCAGCTAATTTCATTTTAACTCTATTTACAATTTTACGCTTATCTTTGATAGAAGCTACAGGGGGAAATCTTAACTCAATTTTCATGATACCTACAAACATATTTCATACCTATTATTATGGATGAGATTTTTAGGAATGGATTTGAATACTCTTATTATTTAGGAGAGAAGGCAAAATTCAATCTCTTTTCTAATGTATGTATCTGCATTTGATAAAAAGGTTTTTTATGTGGAAAATGATTTTTTAATAAACAATAAAAATCTATTTCCCATTGTAAAGCTTTTTGGATATCAAAATTAATATCAATTGAAAAAGCATCTAAAATCATATGCCGGGAATTGATATAATCAGGACATATTTCATTTTGTATACTTTTTGCATTCATTATATTGATCGTTCCGCCAACTGAAGTTTTTTTATGATTTTTTTTCGACAACATAACAATATCTTTGGTTATTTGCATGACATCCGGATTATCTGGATGTAATTCTAATGATGCTGCTAAATCAGATCTACCAATAGTGACACGGTCGAGATATTGAAAATAGGGAGATTTAATGATATCTAAAAAATTGCGGTATGCGTAAATGGTTTCAATATTGATACAAAGTTTCATATTACCATTGATATCTATACTACTGACTGCTTTGGCAAAGTTTTTTAAACCATATGGTGATTCAATCATTGGAGCTAAAATATTATCTACACCTATTTTGATACATTGTATCACATCATTCCTTGCTTCTGGTCCACCAATTTTTACAGTTAGAGGTAATATGCCATCTGATAATTGTTTCATAAGATATATTTCATCAAAATTCATGGATTCTACTTCAGTACCAGCTTTAAGGCCCACTAAAGAATGATTTTGCTTGAGGTTCAGTAATTTATCTTGTAATTCATTAAATGTCATATTGCACCTGTTTCATACCCTGGTATCATTATAATATTATATTTAATATATCGGAAGATGTTTTTTTTTTATAATGTAGAAGAAAGAAAAACTATATGATTATTCTAAAAATTCAGGCTATTTTAAAATTTCTTAAAAAAAAAATCAATTATAAACTGGATTAAATCTCCTGAAGAGGGTCATTTTTTAGAAAAATTAAAATTGTGAAAAGACTTGTAACTTATTCTTTTCCTATAAAAGGAACATCTTTTAAATGACTTAATTTGGTTTCTTCTGTTAAAATCGTTTGCAATATTCTCTTTGGAAAGAAACGATTTTTAATTTTATCCATTTCTGCTTGATATGAT
>JAKSBL010000245.1 GCA_022361115.1 Spirochaetota bacterium
AAGTAACAGGGATTTATTTTTTTAAAAGAAATTATTTTGACTTCACACAATAACATTTATTTAAAAAAATGTTAATGGAGAATAATAATTTACTTTGAGATAAGTAAACCTTTTATTGGGTGAAGGAGATTTTGCATGGAAAATAAAGTTGTTCAAGAAGGGAATGTTGAGCTTAAATTTGAGGATAATAAAATATATGTATCTGGTAATATAGATTGTCAAAATCCCCGCTATTTTATGGAGCCTTTTTTTTCAGAAATACATGAGCATATGATAAATAGTAAATTAAAAAAAATTGTAATAGATATTACCGCTTTGAAATTTTTAAATTCTTCTGGAATTCGGGAGTTAGTGGATTGGGTAATGAAATTAGATACAATACCGGATGATCAAAAATATGCGATTACTTTTTTGTGTAATCCTGAGTATCTCTGGCAGGAATCCAGTATTGCTACTATCGTATTTTTAAATAGTGACTTTGTGAATAAAGAAGAGGTTTATTCTTAGTATTTTGTCTTCACTTTTTTCTACCTTTTTTGAAAATAAATAATCAGTTAAAAGTATCAAAAATATAGTATTATCGAATAAAGGAGACAGTTTTTGTTTATTTTAGCTTTGTCTTGCTGTATAGATAATCAGTGTGGTATCTCTTGGCCTGGTATATTTATTAACTTGCTTCTTTTTTCAAATACTGATTAAAGGTATAAAATTGTTCTGGAATGGGTTGGAATTTTTGAATAATTTTTTTCATATTCAGCAGCAAAAACAGTTTACATTACCCTGTGATGGTATAAAGTGGAAGTTTAAAGATCATGGACATAAGATCATAGCAATCGGTGATATCCATGGTGATTTAGAAGCATTAGCGTCTATTTTGCTGGAAAGAAAAATGATCAATACTAAAGGCAAATGGATTGGCGGAAAAAGCCACTTAGTACTCAATGGTGATTTAGCAGGGGGTAAACAGGTTCGGTTATTAATATCCTTTATAATGCGCTTAGAAAAAGAAGCATTCAGTCATAAAGGGTATGTCCATCCTTTATTGGGGAACCATGATCTATTCGTTTTTCGTAAAAAAAGGAAAGAACTAGATGGTAAAACCCTTTATTCCCAGTTTCCTGTTACTGGTGCTTTTTCCGGATCGATTAAAAATGCTTTTCAAGGGCATACTTCAAATGCTGAGTGGCTAGCTCGTCGAAATGCTGTAGTTCGCATTGGCAAAACGATTTTTGCTCACGCTGGACTCAATACCTGGGCCTTAAATCATTCGCCGGGAAGGGTGAATGCAACCATACGGGGCTGGATACGTTATTGGCAAAACGTTGGTAGTAAACCAGATGAATCAACCAGCTGGACTGTTTCGGGAGATATCAGGAAGGCCTTTATTTCATCTACTGGTCCTATCTGGACAAGGTCATTCAAACCGGGTAAAAAGCAGAAAATTAAAAACCAGGATCTTGATAAAACAGCATCTACTGCTCCTGATATGGAAACATTAATCAGGATATTAAAAAAGTATCACACTAGTCGTATGGTCTTAGGCCATGCTCCGGTAAAGAAATCAGAAATTATGCTTTCTCATCCTTATTATGGTAATCATGTAATTATGATTGATACAAAAATTTCTGATCAAAAAAATGGCAGGTTGAGTTGTCTGGAAATAACAGGAGATCAGGTTCAGGCTTTATATTTTGAAAGATCTGATGAAGGAAAAAAAATTGTAGAAAAAGAACTAAAACGGTTAAAAAAGAAGTATAAAAAAAATAAGTAATTTGAAATAGATGGAGATTATTTATGAAATATATTGGGGCTCATGTAAGTGCAGCTGGTGGAGTTGAGAATGCACCTTTAAATGCAATGAAAATCGGAGCCAAAGCTTTTGCTCTCTTTACGAAAAATCAAAAGCAATGGCGTGCTAAGCCATTAACCGAACAATCGATTGAGAATTTTAAAAAAAATTTGCAGCTGAGTGGTATTTCTCCGCAATTTGTTCTACCGCATGATAGTTATTTGATTAATATTGGAAATCCCCATTTGGAGGCCAGAACGAAATCGATTAATGCTTTGCTGGAGGAAGCATTAAGAGTCGAACAATTAGGTTTGAATTTTTTAAATTTTCATCCTGGTGCACATTTAAAAGGTTTAACTGAAGAAGAGTGTCTTAATTTAATTGCCGAAGGTTTAAATCAGGTAATCAAACAAACGAAGAACTGTGTTATGGTGATCGAAACCACTGCAGGGCAAGGGACAGTGGTTGGATATAGCTTTCAGCATATTAAAAAAGTGATAGATAAAGTGAAGAACCCTGATAGGGTAGGAGTTTGTATTGACACTTGTCATATTTTTACTGCAGGTTATGATCTCCGAACTCAAGAGAAATATGAAAATGTAATGGAAGATTTTGAGAAAACAATTGGCTTTTCTTTTTTAAAAGGTGTCCATTTAAATGATTCTAAAAAGGATTTTCATACCAGGAAAGATCGTCATGAAACTCTGGGTAATGGTTACTTAGGCCCAGAAGCTTTTCGTTTCATTATGAATGACCACAGGTTTGATAATATACCTCTGATTCTGGAGACACCAGAACCAGAGATTTGGGCAGAAGAAATTAAGTGGCTTTATGGATTGACAACACAATTAAGCTGAACCTTCTTAACTTTGGTCGCCATAAAGCCGCTTAAAAACTTGTTTTTATTTTACACCCTCTTCAACTTTATATTTAGCCTTTAATTTATTAATAGTACTTTGATTCAATTTTAAGAATTGATTAAACTCTCTAATGATCTGACCATGTTTAACAGTTGATATGAGAAA
>JAKSBL010000568.1 GCA_022361115.1 Spirochaetota bacterium
ATATAATGGAAAAAAGTCCTATCCCAATTATTATGGTTAGTTCTTATACTGAAGAAGGAAGTGAAATAACCTTTAAAGCTTTAGAGTTAGGTGCTGTAGATTACATTTTAAAACCTGAAAAAAATGATATTCGAAATAATATTGAATTGTTAAAAAAACAATTATTAAATAAAATTAAAATCTTTGCAAATTATCGATTTAAAAATAAGTTTCAATTAATCGATAAACAAAAAACAGAAGATTTTCCTCAATTTGATGGATTACCATCTCTTCAACTTCCAAAAAAACATAAAGGAAGTATTGATGTTATTGGAATTGGCGCATCTACAGGCGGGACAGTGGCTTTATCAAAAATACTAGCTGATATAAAACCTAAAATTGGTTTACCTATTCTTATTGTACAACATATGCCACGATTATATACTAAAAATTTTGCTAAAAGACTAAATAATTTATCTATGTTGGAAGTTGTTGAAGCAGAAAATGAATTATTATTAGAACCTAATAAGGTTTATATTGCACAAGGGGATCATCATATGTATGTAGATAATAATCATATCATGATCAATCAAGATGAATTGGTGAATAATCATCGCCCTTCGGTTGATGTTTTATTTCATTCTCTGGCTAAGGAATTTCAAAACCGGGTAATGGCCTTTATTTTAACGGGAATGGGTTCAGATGGAGCAAAGGGAATTGTTAATATAAAAATAAAAGGTGGATTTACAATTGCTCAAAATGAAGAAAGTTCTGTTGTTTTTGGAATGCCGGGAAGTGCTATCAATACCGGAAAAATAGACCGAATCATGCCTTTAGATAATATAGCAGAATTTATTAATGATTTTTTCATAGGCTAATAAGAAAAATCTTACCAAACTATCAAATCATACAATGATTTTACAATCAAAAAATATTGTTGAAAATATCACAATTATCGATTATAATAAAATTTAGAAATATAATTGATGATAAAAAGAAAAAAAGTTATATAAATACTCTGCTGATTAAAAATACTTCATAAAGTGTTGGATTAATCAGAGGTAATCTAATAAAAATGTGAAAACTGCACAAAAACGTATAATATACTAAATAATCAGAACTTTTTTTCTCTTAGTTGATATAAAATATCATTGACTGCTATATATAATCATGGAAAAGTTTATATATGTAAGATCTTAAAAAATTGTAAAATATAGAATATCATTAATTTTGCAAAAGATATAAACGGACTGATTTTATATGATAATAAAAGGAAATAAAGATAAAAAAATTGTTGACTCAAAAACTAGAGCACAATTAATCAGAAAAGGAAATGAGTTTTTTACTCAAGGCAATATTACTGCTGCTGAAAAAATATTTGTAACAGTAGATTATAAAGATGGAATCCTCCGTTTAGCAGATTATTATTTTGAAAATCATGACCTTTATAAGGCTTGTGATATGTATTTCAGAACTGAAAATAATGCTAAAATATCAGCTTTTTGTGAACAGATGGCAAAGGCAATTCAAAAAATGTTGAATGAAGATAAAAAGTATCCAAAAATTATTATGGAAAAAGAACACGAGGAAAAATAATGGACAAAAATATCACGAACAATCAAGAAAATGAAAATGACGAATTGAGTCAATTCTCAAAAGAAGGGTATGACTTATTAAAAAAAAACAATTATGAAGAAGCAAAAAAAATGTTTCAAAAAATTCTGATTATTGATCCTAAAAATCATTATGCATTAGTGGGAATGGGTGATACAGCCAAGAAATTAAAAGATTTTGATAATGCTATCTTTTATTATGAGCAATGTTTAACCTATCACCATGAAAATAAATATGCTTTAATTGGTTTAGCTGATGTATACCGTGAATTACAAGATTATTCACAATCCATACAATTATGGGAACATTTTATTGTTCATTATGGAGCCGATATTACAGTATTGACAAGACTGGCAGATTCTTATAGAAAGCTAGGCGATTATGATAACTCTAAAAAGTTTTATTTAAAGGTTTTTGAAGAAGACCCAAATAATACTTATGCTTTAACCGGACTGGGATATTTGTATTTTGATCATAAAAAATATGATCAAGCTCTTGAGTATTGGAATCGGATGCTGGAAATTGAACCAAGCAATTTAAGGATATTGACTGCAATTGGTAATTGTCACCGGAAGAAAAAAACTTTTGAGCAGGGATTAGAAGTTTTTAAAAAAGCAATTGAAATTGCACCAAATAACTTTTATGCACTTTATGGCCTTGCAGACTGTTATCGAGGTCTGGCTATTCATGAAGAATCATTAATAGTATGGAAGAGATTATTAGAAATAAATCCTCGAAATAAAGTAATTTTAACCCGTTATGCTGATGCTTTACGAAATGTAGGTAGAATGGATGAAGCAGAACAACATTATTTAAAAGCCTTAGATATTGATTTTGATTATTATGCAATTATCGGCTTAGCCTATATTAATAAGTCAAAAGGAAATCTGGAAAAGGCCATAGATATTTTCAGGGGAGCGAGCAGCTTGGCCACAGGAGACGCGCTCTCATGCCTTCATCTCGAATTTTGAAGTTCAGAAAT
>JAKSBL010000583.1 GCA_022361115.1 Spirochaetota bacterium
CGATCCTTTTTCAATTGTATAACAGTTATTGAAAAAAATATTCACTACAGACAATATAGTATAAAGTGAATATTTTTGCAAGAAAAATCACAAGGAATCTATCCTTCCACAGTGAGTTTGGTTCATTTCTATCTGGTATCAATTTATTAATAAAAAAGGTGCTTCAGTTTTTTACGTTTGATGATATAATAATAAAAACTTATCTTGAATAAATATGAATAGATTAATAAACAAAGAAGCACTTTCATTAGAAATTACCACCCACTGTAATTTATCCTGTCCTCACTGTTTTGCTTTAGCAAATATCACTGCTCTTGCTGATATGAATTGGAATATTGCCCAGGCTGCAATGAAAGAAGGGTATACACTAGGTTATAGAAATTTACATATTACCGGGGGTGAACCATTTCTTAATAAAAAGCTTTTTGCTTTATTAGATAAGGCATGTAATCTGGGATATGAGAAGATCATTATTAATACGAATGCAACCTTGTTAGATACCAGGAATTGCTCCCGCTTATCTGAATTTCAGGGAAGAGTTGATCTTACCTGTAGTCTAAATGGAAATGAAAAAGTTCATGATCAAATTAGAGGAAAGGGAAGTTTTCTAAAAGCATTAAAAGGAATAAACAAGGCCCTGCAAAAGGGGATCAATGTAGATATTTTTACTACCGTAGGCAAGTATAATTTAGAGGACATTCCGTCATTTGTAGAATATATAATGAAATCACTCTCTGGTATTCAGGGTATTTTTTTTATTCAATTACGCCGAGTGGAAAATGAATATTTTTCTTTTGCTGATCAATTGCTTTCGCCAAAAGATGTTATCAATTTTGTTCGTGTGGTTGGGTTTTTATCTCTTTACGGATATCCTGTTCATTTTTTGGAAAATGCTCTATTCAATGTGATTGCAAAAAAACTGGAATTGAAATGGCTACCTGCTTCTCAGGCAATTTTCCGCCCTGACCGGCTGTTTATTTTACAGGATGGAAGAATTACAGCAAACCATTCATCAAGAAAAACTTATGGCTTTTATCAGCCTGGGAGCCTGCAAAATATCATTAATTCTCAAATGTATCAGGAAGATATACTGGCTAATACCACACTTTGTCCAGATTGCCAATTTTATCAGCTTTGTCAATCATGCGGTATGCTTCAGCCTTCTTGTGCTGAACGTAATGATCTTGAATGTGCTAGCCCTTTTTGTCAACGTGTTTTAAGGGAGCTGCATTAGATGGATAGTCATAATCTGCATAGTATCTTAAAACCAGCTGACGTATTGTTAATTGTACCACCCTTCTTTATTGAAGATCAGCAAGCTTTAGCAGTTCATATATTAGACAGCCTGACCAGGCAACAGGGCATGACAGCTCAGGTATTTTATGCCAATCTTCATTATGCTTCTTACATTGGCAGCGATTATGATCACTTGTGTAATATGACCTATTATCTCCTGGGAGAAAGATTGTTCGCACGATCAGCATACGGAGAGGGTATGATTCATTCTCTCCATCCTGGACTCTATGATTATAAGACAATTTTAGGTTGCAAAAAGGCAGTTAAAGTCAAGTATCCTATAACGTTTTTTCCTGCTGTCGAAGAATTAAATTTTGAAAAGCTGATTGAACTGGAAAAGTTGACCTGCAGGTGGGTAAAGGAAATTTGTTCTGTTTTAGGAGAAATTCCCTATAAAATAATCGGTTGTTCTTCAAATAATGAACAAAATAATGCTAGTATCGCCCTTCTAAAGGGGATAAAGCAATTTGATCCACAAGTAACAACCTTAATTGGAGGATTTAATTGTCAGGGGAAGATGGCTGAAGGGATTGCTTCTTTGGATCCGGAACAAAAAATTATTGATTTTATTTTTGCTGGAGAAAGTGAAGATACTTATGTTGATTTTTTAAAAAAATTTAAAAACAAAAATATTAATGTGAATAGAATAATCTATGGTAAACCCTTTCGGAATTTGGATCATTTACCAGTGATTGATTATGCTCCCTATTTCAAACAGTTAAGCTTCTTTCTTCCCCATTATAAAAATCAAAAAATTCCCTTAAATTATGAAACCAGTCGAGGTTGTTGGTGGGGCGAGAAAAAAAAGTGCTTATTTTGTGGTTATGATGATGACAGAATTTTCTTTCGGAAAAAATCAACTGCCAAGATAATAAAGGATATTAAAAACCTGAAGAATAAAGATTTTAAGTATCTTCATATCACTGATCTTATTATGCCAAAGGATTTTTTTTCTACCTTACTCCCCCAGTTAAGTGAAATGGAAGAGCTGCCTGATCTATATTTTGAGCAGAAAATGCCATTAAATTTTAAAAAAATGAAGTTATTAAAGGGAGCAAATGTAAAATATTTACAGCCTGGATTGGAGACTTTAATTGATCCATTACTGAAAAATATGCAGAAAGGGATTACTGTCAGTCAAAATATCAGATTTTTACGTTATGCACTAATTTTGGATTTTCAATTATATTGGAATATGATCTGGGGTTTTCCAGGAGAAAAAGTGAAAGATTATCAGAAAATGATTGAAATGCTTCCTTTCATTTCTCATTTACAGCCACCTATTGCGCTCTTTCATTTGGGTTTACCCCGGTTTTGTCAATACTTTCATCACTTTCAACAATATGGGATTTCAGAGATCCAACCCATTCATAGTTATGAAGATATTTATCCGGCATACGCTGATATTCGTAAATTAGCTCTCATGTTTTATGGTGACTATGAAGCAGAGACCTATGATCATCCTCAAATAATTGAGGACTTAATTCATTGTTTGAGTAGGTGGAACAATTCCTGGAATTATTTTTTTACCCGAGCTCTGCTTTTCTTGAAAAAAAAAGATAATGGCTTATACATTTTATATGACACTCGCAAATTACCTGGAACCAAAACAGAACAATCTATCACTGAAGCTCAGGCAAAGGCAGTCATATTAAACCAGACTTATCAGGCCTCAACTGAGCAGAACTGGGCTCTAACAAATAAAGCCGCCATTTTGATAAATAATGATTATA
>JAKSBL010000467.1 GCA_022361115.1 Spirochaetota bacterium
AAGCGAGAAAAGCAATCATAGAAGCGGGTAAAAAGGTTGAAGAAGCTTCAAAACAGCCTGTTATGAATGAAAAAGGGGAGAGTGATATTCAAGACCCATATGAATTTGAATTTGATGAAAACAAGGAACAAAATTTAAGTAATGCCCCCAATGATACTACTTCCTTTAAAGATGTATTAAATAAAGCTATAGAATATGTTGAAAAAGCCAAAGAAGCTTATGGAAATGAAGATTATGATATGGCAATTCGCTATGCAGAACTAGCTAAAAAAATAGCAGAAAGTTATACTAGTACAGGAATAAAAACAACTTATAAAGTTAGATTGATTCCTGAACGGAGAGATTGTCTCTGGAGAATTTCAGAATATCAATATATTTATGGAAATCCATTTTATTGGCCATTAATCTGGAAAGCCAATAAAAAGCAAGTTTTAAATCCAGATTTAGTTTATCCTGGTCAAGTTTTTATTATTCCGGAAGTTGATTAATAGGTGAATAACTTTTTTTGTCAGATAAAAATTAAGTTCTAAGTAAAGTACTTAAAAATGAGTATAAATCATTCCAATCATAATCGCATATTAAAGTCATTAATTTCCGGCAGAAATATTTCTGAAAAGCAGTTAAAGAAAATTTATCATTATCTTTGCTTGCAAACTCATCCCGATTTAACAGGTAAGGATGGTAAAGAATTTATTGAAATACAAAAAGAGTATCAACAAGCTTGTATGTATTTTAATAAGTTAAAAGATTTTGTAAAGGAAGGTGAAATAGATCCTTCCCGATTAAAAAATCCACGGCATGAACTTTTGTTAAATCTTTACCATTATACTATTGCCGGCTTACATTCCGTAAAAATACGTATGAAACCTGAATTAAAAAGCCGGAATGCAAAAATAATAAAAAGCATATTATTTTGGGCAAAATGGTATGATAAAAATTTTATTACAATATTTATTGATTACAATAAGCCACAGTTCAAATGTTTTAAACAATGGCAATCAGAAAAAGAACATAAGGTGATCAGAAAACAATTTTTATATAGTTTATATCATTTTTTTCAGTATCAAAAAACAGGGTCCCAATCTAAATATGAGGCAGCAAAAATAAATCTTTGTGATACATTGGATATGATTCAAATAAATTCTAAAAACTCATTAATAACATTAGAGAGAATGGTAAATTGGTTTTTAAAAGAAATAGAATTCTCACCTTTGTATTTTTAAATATGATATTCTTAAGACAGGTTACAAAATGGCAGATCTTTATATCATTGCAACACCAATTGGAAACTATCAGGATATTACTCTCAGAGCAATTGAAAAATTGAAATGTGTCGATTTTATTATTTGCGAACATGAAAAAGAATATAAACGGTTATTCTCAGCCCTCCATATCCCGCTAAAAGAATATATCCTTTGCCAAAGAAAAAATGAACAGGAAGCAATAGATTTATCATTAGAGTTACTAAATGAGAATAAAAATGGGGCTTTAATTTCAGATTGCGGAACACCACTTTTTGCAGACCCAGGGTTCCGTTTGATTCAAGCAGTCCGCAATATAAATCATAATATTATTTCCCTGCCAGGCCCCAGTTCACTGCTGATGGCAATGACTTTAAGCCCTTTTAAAATTGATGATTTTTATTATGCACAATTTTTACCTCAGAATAATCAGCAAAGAGAAAAAGCAATACAAGTATTATTAAAACGTACTGAAACAATTATACTATTAGAAACACCGTATCGATTACATAATTTGTTGACATTGTTAGTAAGATTTTGTAAACATAGAAAAGTTTTTATCCCTTTTAATTTAACAACTACTGAAGAAAGAATTATTTGGGGCACACCAGATTTTGTAAAAAAGCAGGTATCTGATTTAGGCATAAAAAAAGCAGAATTTTTAGTGATGATTGAAAGAAAACAAAAAAGATGAAAAGAATATTGATTTTAATATTTTTATTGGTATTATTTACTAATTGCAAAACCTTAAGGTACCGTTTTGTTGAAAATTTTGATATCAGTCAAAATATCGAATTAATCAACAGAATCAAAAACCAGAAGTTATTTTCTCTGGCCGGTCAATTAAATGGATTATTCATAGAAAAAGGACAGAGTTATCAATTTGAACTGGATTATGATATTTCAAAGGATTATTTTCATTTAAAGTTTTATACACCGATTCAAAAGGAATTAGTTTTTGATGCTGAAATGGTAGAAGGAGATTCTAATTATCTTTTTTTTCAAAATAATTTTTTTTCAGTAAAAATTGAGAAATATTTAGATTATTTTCGATACTTGTTAAGTATATATCCAGAACAGTACCGTTTTTATCAAACAATTGATGATTTCATTGTTGCAGTAGATTTAAAAAAAAATTATTACAAATATGATAGAGAACTTTTGATTAAAAAAGAAAATAAAAAGATGATGATCCGGTATTTATATAATGATAATCATGATCTTGAAGTCATTGAAATTCAAAAAAATATGAATTTGTATATTATTAAATTAAATAACCAACAACTATAGACCTGAAATTTTATACAAAAAATAATAGATGATAGTAAAGTAAAAGGAATAATATGATTGAATTTGATAAAGTAACCTATCAATATCCTGAATCAGAATATGAAGTTTTTAAAGAATATTCTATCAAGATACCAGATGGTTTTGTTTCTTTAGTCGGACCGAATGGAGCTGGAAAATCAACTTTTTTATTATTATGTGCAGGCTTACTGAAACCAGTTTCTGGAAATGTTTTTTTTAATAAAATAAATACCAACTCTTTCACTAATGAAATAGAAAGGCAAAAATATTTTTCATTTATTTATCAGAATATGGAATTTGAGACGAATGACAATATTGGAAAATTACTGGAATATGTTTATCAAAATGGTTTTTTTGAAAATAAAAATACTACCCTGATTCAGGAAATCATAAAGGAGCTTCAATTAGATAGTTTATTGAATAAAAAAACTCAACAAGTCAGTAAAGGTGAATTACAGAGAACCATAATTGCATTTAGTTTATTATATGGTTCAAAAAATATATTAATGGATGAACCGATTTTTGCTTTGGAAGAGAAAAACAAAGAATTAACCATGGAATATATTACAAATTATGCTTCTAAATACCATATAAATATTATTTACTCTCTCCATGAAATTGAACTAACTAGAAAATATTCTGATCATGTATTATTATTTTATAAAAACCAATTAACACCGCAAATAGGCATAACAGAAGATATACTGGTAGCTGAAAAACTGGAAAAAGCTTATCAAATACCTTATGCCATGTTAAAAAAGAAAGAACTATTATATCGAGAAGCATTATAACAGTAAAAGAGATCACTTAGGGGCTTTTGCTTTTTAGAAATTGAATATTTGTAAAATATATATTACTTAAAAACCTTATAAAAAATTAAAAAAATTTGCTTTTTTTCATTTTATAAGCTATAGTTAAGTTAAGGAAAAAGTGTTTTTTTATTAATTCTTTTGGTTATTTTTAGAGTAAAAATGAAGGAAATATTTTATTATAATGATAGATATATTTTAGTATTTTTTACTTGATTTAATTACAAGTTATATGATATATTAGTGTATAAGTATTAAAAAATATAATAAAAATCTATAATGAAGAGATAACTATGAGAATGAAAGAATACTATACCACATCTGATGTAGCAAAAATTCTCCACGTAGCGGTAGGATCAGTAATAAATTGGGTTGATGATGGTGAAATAAATGCCATTATTACACCTGGTGGCCACCGTAAAATTCCCCATAAAGATTTAATCACCTTTCTCAATCATCACAACTATGAAATTCCTTCGCAGCTTATTAAGAAGAGGTTAATTTACATCATTCAATGTGAAACAGGTGTTCAACATTTTTTTAAAGATGTGTTTGATAATTTAAAAGAATTTGAAACAAAATGTTTTTCTACGATTACAGATGCATTAATAGCCATTGGTAATCAAACTCCGGAGGTTATTATTATTGATGCGAATATTCCAGAGATTGATTCTAAATTTGTAATAAAAAGTATCAAAAAAAATAATTCTTTAGAAAAGATACATATCATTGTTGTATCTGAAGATGGTACTATGAAGAATCAATTACTTGAATCTGGTGCAAATTTGTTCTTAACTAAACCATTAAATAAAGAAGTATTTAAAAAAGCCATTCTTGCCGAATAAAGGCAGAGTAATATTCAATCCAGTTTATAAAAAATCACTTCTAAGTAAAAACTCTTATAAAATTGATGAGGCTGGGGCAAAGATAAGAATCATTCATCAGGTTAACTGCAGTTCTTTGCAACAACCTCTAAGATAATTAATTTTTCTTCTTTAAGAATAGTATATTTTAAAAAATATATAAATATGATCATGATAATTCAAAATACCATGATTGACAAAAATTTTGCTATTTGATAATATTGTTCCAAAATAACTAATTGCGGTGTGATTTTTATTTTCTGGTAATATAAGTTTTATCTTTTAAGTTTGTAAATTTTTTTGAAATATTTTACCAGCTAAATAAAGTTACAGCCCTAACTGAAGATATTTAAAAATTATAAAATTTAATTACGGTTTTTTTATTGCTGATAAATAAATAATTTTAAACAAGGAATTCAAATGAAACATAAAATTCATAATTATGGTGAAGATAAAGTTAAAACTCTCAGTTCCTTAGAGCATATCCGTTTACGAAGTGGTATGTATATTGGGAGATTGGGTGATGGTTCAAACTATAATGATGGAATTTATATATTATTAAAAGAAATTATTGATAATTCTATAGATGAATACATCATGGGATTTGGTAAGAAAATCGTTATTGAAATTAAAAAAGATAAAGTCATTGTACGTGATTATGGCCGCGGTATTCCTTTAGGAAAAATAATAGATTGTGTTTCAGTAATCAATACTGGAGCAAAATATAATGACGAAGTATTTCAGTTTAGTGTTGGACTGAATGGAGTAGGTACAAAAGCGGTAAATGCTTTATCCTCACGTTTTGTTGTTGCTTCTTTTCGAGATAAAAAAGGAAAAATAGTTGAGTTTCAGAAAGGTAAAATGAAAGGTGAAAAAAATGTCGAAAAGGATACTCCTGACGGGACGCACACAGAGTTTACACCTGATCCTGAGATATTTGGCCGGTTTGAGTTTAGAGATGAATTTCTAGAAAAGAGAATCTGGAATTATGCCTATTTAAATGCTGGATTAGAATTATTATATAACAAACAGAGTTTTAAAAGCGAGAAGGGATTAAAAGATTTACTGGATAAAGAGATTGAAAATGATGCTCTTTATGACATTATTTATCATAAGGAAGAAAAATTAGAATATGCCTTTTGTCATACCAATAATTATGGTGAAACATATTTTTCTTTTGTTAATGGACAACATACCAGTGATGGAGGTACTCATCAATCTGCATTTCGGGAAGGAATTTTAAAAGCAATTAATGAGTATGCCGGAAGAAATTATAATAGTTCTGATGTGCGAGAAGGAATAATTGGCACAATTTCAATAAAACTACAGGAACCAGTTTTTGAATCTCAAACCAAAAATAAATTGGGTAATACAGAAATTAAAAGTGATATAGTTGGTAAAGTAAAAGAGTCTTTATTACTCTACCTGCATCGCAATAAAGAAATTGCTGATAAAATCATTGAACGGATTAAGCATAATGAAATTGTGAGAACGGAATTTCAAAAAGTTCAAAAAGAAGCTCGTGAAAAATCAAAAAAAATTGCCTTAAATATTCCTAAATTAAAGGATTGTAAGTATCATTTTGGTGAAAAAAACAAACATAGTGAAAATACCATGATCTTTATTACAGAAGGACAATCTGCTTCTGGCAGCATGGTTTCCTGTCGTGATGTTTATATACAAGCTGTTTATTCTTTACGGGGTAAACCTCTCAATTCTTTTGGAATGAATAAAGCAACTGTATATAAGAATGAAGAATTATTTAATTTAATGAAAGCTTTGGGTATTGAAGAAGGGTTAGAAGGCCTAAGATATAATAAAATTATTATAGCCACTGATGCAGATGTTGATGGTTTTCATATTAGAAATTTACTGTTAACCTATTTCTTAGTTTTTTTTGAACAAATCGTCTTAGCTGGCCATTTGTATATTTTAGAAACTCCTCTTTTTCGGGTACGAAATAAAAAAGAAACCCTTTATTGTTATTCGGAAGCTGAAAAAGAGAAAGCAATCAAAAAGCTAAAAACAGGTGTAGAAATAACCCGCTTTAAAGGATTAGGGGAGATTTCTCCCAAAGAATTTGGACAATTTATTGGTAATGATATGAGATTAATTCCAATAACTATCAATCATATCAATGATGTTAAAAAAGCTCTCTCTTTTTTTATGGGAAAAAATACGCCTTCCCGAAAAGAATACATCATGGATAAACTCGTTTAAAAGACAATAGAGAGTATGAATATAAAAATTTAACCATCTTTAAAAAAATCCTTAAAAAAATTAAGAAGTTGCCGAAATTAAGGAATAGATTAATGGATTAATTTTTTTTAGGGAGACCAAGGATGGTAACAGACAACCTATCAAACAACCAAAACTATCAATCAACAATGGAATCAATCAGTAATGTGCTTGCTCAGATGAAAGCTAAATCAAAAGAGAAGCAAAAGATTATTCTCAATCAAGATTGGCAGCAATTAAAAATCCTCACAGAAGAACAAAATCAATTATTAGCTTACCTGGAAAATCTTCAAAGCAAAATGGGAAACATGATTGATGATTATTGTAGAGATTCACGGAAGGATTTTCGTTATATTCTTAAAACTGATATTGAAGAATATCAGGAAGTGGAAAAAAGCAATATCAAAATGTTGAATGATCAATTATTTGTTGCTCAGGAAAAAGTGAACCATCTTTTTAAAAATACTGCTCACAAAAAAACATATAACCGGGAAATGAAAAAAGAAACCAATCTCTTTGATCGTGATTCAGGTGTTTTAGATAAAGTTATTTAAGGAAAGGTGGAATAGCTTATGATTTCAACATTTCATGGTATAGAAATGGGTAAACGTTCTCTGATTACTCATACTAAAATGCTCAATGTTACTGGACATAATTTAAATAATTTAAATACTGAAGGATATTCAAGACAGGTTGTACATGTTGAAGCTTTTGACCCGCTCTATGTTCCTGGATTAAATCGAGAAGATTTGCCTGGTATGATAGGCCAAGGGGTTGCTACTCAAAGTGTTGTACGTGTCAGAGATGTATTAATCGATAATCGTTTAATCTTTGAGAATAAAAACTTTGGTTATTTTGAAGTTCGAAATAAATACTTACATCAGGTAGAATTGGTTTATTCTGAACCCATGGTTTATAATGATGAAACGTTAGTTCGAACCATGCGTTCTGCTTTTGATGAATTCATGTCAGCCTGGGAAGATGTAGCCAATCAACCAGATGAAAAATCTGCTCGAACTGTCTTAGTTGAAAGAGCAAATATTCTTACTAACACTGTAAATCATCATTATACAAATTTAAAAGATATTCGAAATAATATTGATATGGAAATCAAAGATAGAGTTGGTGAGCTCAATGATTTGGCAAAAAAAATTGCTAAATTAAATGAGAGAATATTAAAAAGTGAGGCAGTTGGTGATAATCCAAATGACTTATATGACCAGCGTGATTTGCATATTGACAGGCTATCAAAAATTGTGGACTTACAGATTAGTCGTGAGGACCCTGATGAACTCATCCTCTTTATCGGAGGTAAAGCGTTAGTACAAGGAGCCAAGTTTGAACAACTCAATCTTGTAGCAGATGCAAATAATGAGGGATATTCTGATATCTATTGGGCAGATGGTGAAAAAGTGGTTTTCCGTGGAGGTGAATTAGCTGGTTTAGTCGAACTCAGAGATACTGATCTTTATTATGAAATAAAAAAGGTTAATTCTTTCGCAGCCAATGTAACTGATTTGGTAAATGAAATTCATCGTACTGGATTTGGTTCCAATGGAGTAAGCGGACAAAATTTTTTTGTTGAACACCCTTTTACTACCGATGTTACTGGAAATTTTGACCGAGATCGAGATGGTATTGATGATTCAACCTATTTATTTCGTATATCTGGTGGTAATGAACTGGATCTAAAAGATAAAATTGGTATTCGAGGCCAGATGGATATCAATGGAGAAGTCATTAATTATTATGAAACCGATACATTAGAAAATGTCATTACCAGAATCAATCAATCGGATGCCAGAGTAAATGCATTTTTAAACCCACAAAATCAGTTAACCCTCAAAGCAGACTATCAAATGGATTCGGAAAGTCCTGATTTTGTTATTCAGCATGTAGAAGATAATGGATTATTTTTAACTGGCTATGCAGGAATTTTAAATGAAAGTGGTACTGCAGGTGCTTTTGACTGGCAGGCCATTGATCAGGTAAATCAACTGACTTTAAGCAGTGAGTGGTCTATTGCTCCTCTTAAAGATCCAGCTGTTTATATGAGAGTTGAAGACCGCATACTTTCTGATAATTCTTATATTGCTACAGCAAGTGGAATTGATACAGATGGAGATGGGGTAAAAGATTTATCAAATGGTATAGGGGATTCTAATAATGCTTTACTGATCGGCTCTATTAAAGATAAAAAAGTAATGGTTGGAATGTCTTTAACATTTTCTCAATATTTTGAAAATGTTATTTCTGATATCGGCAGCCGTTCATCAGGAGCTGAAAAAGGTTTTAAAGCAACGGAAATCATTGTTCAAAACCTGGAAAACCTTCGTAAGTCGGTGAGTGGTGTAAATATAGATGAAGAATTTGCTAATCTCGTAAAATTTCAGCATGGTTATAATGCGACAGCTCGTTTTGTAACTGAGATGGATAAGATGCTAAATGTTTTAATTAATCAAATAGGAGTATAAAATGAGTGTATATAGAATTAGTTCAATGACTATTCCCGATAGCGGAATTTTTCATGTAAAAAATAAAGAATACAGTATGGATAAGGTGAATACTCAGATTAACACAGGTAAAAAACACCGCCTTCCAAGGGAAAATGTAGTTGATGTGACTCAAGCAATGACCTATCATTCAAAAATTCATAAGCTTAACCAGTTTATTCGTAATATTAATGATGCACAGAGTGAAAGGCGTTTAACAGAAACAAAAATACAGGATACTATTGAGATATTACAACGAGCAAGAGAATTAGCTGTACAAGGAGCAAATGGGATTTATTCTCAAGTCGATAGAAAAAACATGGCAATTGAAATTGATCAGTTATTACGAAATGCAATTCTCAATGCAAATGCTCAATACAAAGGGAATTTTCTCTTTAGCGGATACAAAAGCTATACTAAGCCTTTTGAAGATTTAGAAGGTAATGTCAGAGGTATCAATGATGCGATGATAACTGAAGTAAAATATTTAGGTGATAATGGGAAACACTTAAGAGAAATTGATGTTGATGAAAATATGGCTGTATCCAAAGCTGGTAGTGAAGTTTTTTGGGCAGAGCAATTTCAAATATATTCTACAGTTAACACAGCTGATTTCAGACTGACGGAAGATCAAACGATTTTAATTGATGGCCATGAAATTAAATTTGATGCAGGAGATAATGCTTATGCAATTGTAGAAAAAATCAATCAGTCTCCTGCTGCTGTTCAAGCTTCTTTAGATGTTTTTAATGGAGGTTTGATTTTAAAAACTACAGTACCTCATAAATTAGAATTAGCCGATATTGAGGGGGGTAATTTACTACAAAATCTGGGAATTATTCAGGAAGGGAATCCAATCGGGCCGGAAAATTATGCTCAAACAGCGACTGTTTTTTCCGGATCTGTTTTTGATGTTTTTATTGGTTTACGAGATTCACTTTTACAAAATAACCAGGAAGATATTGGCGGCAGATATTTGGGGGCTATAGATGGTGCAATCGATAATTTACTCTATCATATCACTGATTCAGGAGCTATGGACAACCGTCTTACCTATTTAGAAAACAGGCATGAACAAGATAAAATGAATTTTACAGAATCATTAGGCAAGATAGAAGATGTGGATATGGCAGAAGCAATTATGAATTTAAAGAATCTTGAATTTGCCCATAAAGCCTCATTATCCAGTATAGCCAGACTATCCAGAACTTCTTTAATGGATTTCCTGAGATAAAACTAAGTATTCAATTATTCCAGAGATTATATTCATAAAAAAAAATTTGTGGATACAATCTCTTGCTCATGCTTCTTTACAGAACAAAAAAAATATTTAAAATTAATAATAACTAAAAATTAGTTTATACTATACTATTAAAATTACTGACAAACTTTTGGAGTTTTTCATGAAGATCAAAACAAAAGCTTTTGGTGAAATTGAAGTTAAAGAAAAACAAAAAATATATTTTGCCGAAGGTATTCTCGGATTCGAGGATATTCATCATTATTTTTTAATCGACAATCAGGAAGGAGGGCCTTTTTTTTGGCTTCAAGCTGAAAATGTACCTGAAATTGCTTTTGTAGTAATAGAACCAAACCTGGTAGATGTTAATTATCAACTACAAACAGATCCAAAAGATTTAAAAGAATTAAATTTGGAAGATAAAGAAAACATGCTTCTTTTATCGATTGTCACAATAAATGATGATCCAAAAGATATAACTGTTAATTTACTTGGGCCATTAGTCATTAATAAAAATACACATCAGGCTAAGCAGGTTATCAGCACTACAGATCAATATACCGTTCGACATCCCCTGTTTAACGGAAAAGGGGGATAAAATGCTCATACTAACTAGAAAAGAAAATGAATCTATTATCATTGGCGATAATATTGAATTGACAATCGTCAGTATAAAAGGTGACCATGTAAAAATAGGAATTAATGCTCCCAAAAGTATCAAAGTTTATCGTAAAGAAATTTATGAAGAAATATTAAAGACGAATCGAGAAGCAGCAAAAGTGAATCCTGATTCCTTAAAAGGCCTTGGAGATATTTTAAAAAAGAAAAAAAAAGAATAATCATCTAATCAATCAATGATTTCTGATCAAGGTAAGGTAAATAATCCTCTCGTAATGGAACAAAAATCTCTAAAGCTATGGAATCTTCAAGTATCTCAGCTTTGTGTTCTATGTTCTCAGGTATAGTCCAGCTATCACCTGCTTTCAGTGGAAATTGTTTATCATCAATATAAAGGATGATTTCTCCTGATATCAAGTAGCCAGTTTGCTCATACGGATGTCTATGAGCAGGAAGTGTTATCCCTTTATCCAGCAGAAATTTGCTCATTAAGCTATTCTTCCCATGAACTAAGGTTTTGATTTGAATCCCCTCAAGCATTTTTATATAATTTTGTTCTGAATGTTTGCCTACCAATCATTTCTCCTATAATTTATTATTCTGAAGGAATACTAATGGTAATTCCAAATTGCTGCATTTCTTTAAGCATATGCTCAGCTTTTTGAATGTATTGTTCTTTAACATAATGTTCTAAATCAGCAAAATCACACATATTGATATCACATTTATTACAATGAATAAAACCTGCATCCATAGTTTCTTTATCTTTATCATAATCTGTTTCAAAATTAGGACATTTGGTTGGTAAATGATAATCATCTTTTTCTCTTAAAGTGCGCCATTCAAAATGTAAGTATTCTGCTAATTTGGTAACCCTATCGTCCATGAAGTCTCCTCTAAAAATCTTTTATTGTATAAATGTAATAGAAATTATCCAAAGATAATTATTAACTATTTTTATCATTTTTAAAAGTAAAAATAATGAAAATCAAAAATTATAAGCATATTTTTTCTAGACTTCTCAAAACAGGCAATGTTTTTTATTAAGCTATTATAGATTTCCACCTTTGTGAGAATCAATAATAAATATGAGCCAAATTTTTCATGTAACCATAAAGAACGATTAATTAAAGATAATCAAGTCCTATATTTTAATCAATTTTAGTTTACTATTTACAAATATCTGTAGATGTTTTAAAATTTCATATTATGATTACTTAAGGAGCTATTAATGAAATATTATGGGGGTATTGATTTAGGAGGAACCAAAATTTATTCTATTGTTATTGATGAAAAAGGCAATGTGTTGAGCAGAGCAAAAATTAAAACAGGTGGCAAAAAGGATTTTAAAGAAGTTTTAAACAAAATATTTGATTGTTTTAATGAAGCAGTAGAGAAATCTTCAGTAAATTTAAATGACATTTTGTCCATTGGAATGGCAGTTCCTTCAGCGGTTGATATTACCAGAGGATTATTAAAGCATGCACCGAACCTGGATTGGGAAAATGTGGAAATAGCAAAATACTTCATTGAGAAATATCAAAAGCCCTTTTATTTAGATAATGATGTAAACATGGGTACCTTTGGAGAGTATTGTTTTAGTAAAGTCATTAATTATCAAAGTATTTATGGAATATTTGTTGGTACTGGAATAGGCGGTGGGTATATTGTAAATGGTGAAATTGTTCATGGTAAAAATTTTACTGCAGGTGAATTTGGACACATGATTATTGAGTTAGGCGGTCAAAAATGTAATTGCGGAAATAAAGGGTGTTTAGAGGCAATAGCTGGAAAAGTCGGTATTATTCATTACTTAAAAAGGCAAGTTGATAAAAAAGGAAAATCAACAGAATTGGATAATATTTCACCTGATTGGAGAACAACCATTGGATCTTCTGCTTTGAAAAAAGCTTATAATCGTAAAGATAAATTAGTCACAAAAGCTATTCATCGATCTGCAAATGCTATAGGAATTGCAGCAGCTAACCTGGTAAATGTTATTGGTGTTGAAGCAATGATATTAGGCGGGGGTGTGATTGAAGAATTAGGTGATGTATATCTGCCAATTATCCGAAAAACCATGGCAGAATGTTCAATTGCAGATGGTGCAGCTGGAGTCGAGGTGGTACCTTCACATTTAGGTGATGATGCTGTTGCCTTAGGGGCGGCCTGGTTTACTAGCTTGGAAGAAAAGCAATCATATTTATTAAAGTAAAGCAAAGTTTTTTTTATCATCTAAAATTCAAATATTAACAGGTAACTATGAAAAATATTAAAACCAATCGGATTGCTGCTATTGATATCGGTTCCAGTTCTATTCGAATGACTATTGCTGAAAAAGTTAATAAAAAAGTTAATATACTAGATCAATTAGAACAGTCTGTCCGTCTAGGAAAAGATTCCTTTTATAAAGGACGGTTATATCGTAATACTATTGATGAATGTGTTCGTATTTTAGGAAATTATAAAAAATTATGTGATGAATACCTAGTACAGAAAATTAGAGCAGTAGCAACAACAGCTGTTCGAGAATCAGCCAATGTAGATATTTTTATTGATAATGTCCGAACAAAAACAAATATTAATATTGAAATTTTATCCCCTGTTAAAGAAATTGAATATATTTACCGTGCTCTGAATAAAAAAATGACTAAAAAGAACCACAAAGGGGAATATTATGGGATTGTAGAAATTGGTGCAGGTAGTGTTGAAATTACGATTTTTAATCATTCCTGTATTTTGTATTCAACAGCTTTACCTTTAGGTGCATTAAAAATGAAACAGATATTTACGAAAGGATTTAGGGGAGAGGAAAATTTCACTAATTATATCACTATGATGATTGAACATGAGTTACAGAACTTAAAGAGAGATATTCCTTATAAAAAAGTTAAAAAGCTTTATGGTATTGGTTCAGAGCTAAATCAAATTGCTGATTTAACGAACAGTCAGGAAAATAAAAACGATGAAGAAATATTTATCACCCAGAAAAATCTTGAAAAGTTATGCAAAAAACTA
>JAKSBL010000702.1 GCA_022361115.1 Spirochaetota bacterium
AGAAAAGTATGGGAAGTATAAGTTTTTTCTATTGTTATTTATTATCATCATTGCCTTTTTGTTACGAGCAAATCAAGCAGACTGGGGATTTCCCCTTCTAACTCATCCTGATGAGCCTTCGATTGCTAATCATCCCTACAAAATGATAGTTAACAATACTCTAGATCCGCAAAATTATCATAAGGGGTGCCAGGTGTCGATTTATATCAACAGCATACTTTTTGATTTAGCAAGCCGACTTTATTTTAAGAAGTCTTTAGTGCAAACATTTCCTGAGAATATGACTTTTTTTTATTATATAGCAAGAATAGTGATGGCAATTTTTGGGACATTATCAGTGCTTGTTGTATTTTTAATAGGAAAAGAGCATTCAGCTAATTTGGGATTATTTTCAGCTTTTTTGTTTGCTCTTTTTCCATCATATGTCAATCATTCACATTATGCAACAGCTGATATTTCACTTACTTTTTTTATACTATTAGTCGTGCTATATGCAATTCGGTATCTAAAAAATCCATCAAATCTAAATTTCATTGTCATGTGTATTTGTTCCGGATTAGCTACAGTTGAAAAGTATCCAGGATTATTAACTTCGTTGTTAATTGCATTTGTTGTTTTTTTTCAAAATAAACAAGGATTTAAAGTTCTGTTTACCAAATTATGTTATGCCTTTGTTCTTTTTATCTTATTTGTTTTTCTCTTTTCACCATTTCTATTTATTAAATATTACTATGTCATTGGTTCAGTCGTATCAGAAGCACGCCCTTTTCATGCTGGTGTGGAACCTCTCTCGTATACAGGAACCTTACTTTTTTATCTAAAAGCTTATATGTCCTTTAGTAGTGTTTTTTTAATCTTTTTTATGATTATGGGTCTAGCGGGAGTAATACTGAAGAAAATTAAGTATCTGATACCTGTTTTTTTTGGTATCATTTATTGCCTTTTTCTTAGTAAACTTTCCCTGCATTGGGAAAGGTGGGCATTACCTATGTATATTACCCCCATTTTTCTAACTGCTTTTGGATTCTTATTTGTTTATGAATGGATTATAAAAAGAGAGAAACATTTTAAATACCCCTTCATGCTATTGTTTTTTGCTGTTGTATTTACAATTTTTCTTAATTATTTGACTATCAATATTAATCGTTTAGATAGATTAGCAATTCCAGATATTCGTGTAACTGCTCTTCAATATTTAGAAGAAAACAATATTACTAAGGATAATTCTCATTATTCAACCTATACTCCTTTTGCTCCTCAGAGAGATGGACAGAAAATAATTCAAATTTATCAAGACCGAGAGGAATTCTATGATAAAGAATATGTGATTTTATCCAGTAGCAGTTATGGTTTTACTCTTAAAAATGAAGAAACCTATCCAGAAGAGGTTAAAATTTACCGTGAGATATTTCAGTTACCTCTAGTTAAAGAATTTATTCCAGAAAAATTACCAGCCTTTCCTTCCAGTAAAATTGATTTTGTTAATATTTATCATAATATAAAACAAATGAATTACTATCGAAAGAATTTATCTCACATTCAGAGAGGCCCAATTATAAAAATCTATAAGATACATAAATAATATAATTTAAATCCAGTAAACCGAGTAAGAATTGCCTTTTCTGAAATAAATAATTTTTCAGTACGAACAGGTTATCCATTGGTAGATTTTTAAAGCAGGATTAATTTTCCTTTTGCTGTACATGATAAATTTTTTCTTTATGGCTTTTTCCTTTTAAAGCAATGGAATCAAGATAAACTGTTTTAATATCATGAGTTTCTTTTAATCGAATATTGACTTCCTCACTGATGATAATAGATTTCTTTAGTTTTTTCGTAAGGCATTCTAAACGACTGGCTGTA
This sequence comes from Spirochaetota bacterium, assembly GCA_022361115.1. Taxonomy (GTDB): domain Bacteria; phylum Spirochaetota; class GWE2-31-10; order GWE2-31-10; family GWE2-31-10; genus JAKSBL01. Next base: position 1,864 of record JAKSBL010000702.1, read on the forward strand.
TTGACTACGTCTCCTATACAGGTAAATTCTTTGCGGTCCTCACTGCCGACATTGCCTGTTAAAAAAGTGCCAGAGGAAATTCCAATTCCCATTTTTAAAACCAGTAAATTATTTTTTGTCCATTCTTTATTTAATTCTTCTAACCTTTTCTGCATTTGTATAGCTGTTTTTACTGCAATGTATTCAGCATTTTCATGTTCATTAAAGAGACCAAATACAGACATGATTGCATCACCAATAAATTTATTCACCACCCCATGGTTACTAGCAATTACTTCAACCATGGCTGTAAAGTATTCATTTAATTGGTTGATTACTTCTTTTGGCTGGTATTGCTCCAGCATAGAGGTAAAGTTACGAATATCAGAGAAAAGGATGACACCGTTTTTTTCTTCTCCACCCAGTTCGATTTTACCATTCAAAATAGAATCCCGAATTTCTTTTGAAACATATTGACCAAAGGCTATTTTGACTTTTTGTGCTTCTAAGGATTTGTTAGCAATTTTAGTAATCAGTTTTTTCGTATTAACTGCTAACAATCCAGAAATTACCCCTCCGATTAATAAATAAAAAGTTTTTTGCCACATTCCGGAAAATCCAAGATCGATTAATCGATTAATCAGATCAGGACTCAGCTTTTGATAAAAAAGGAGATAAATTACTAGATGTTGAAAGCCACCCATTATCCCGGCAAAAAGAGAGAGACGGAGAGAATAACGAAAGCCTGTCATCATAATCATGATTAAATAAACCATGATAATTGGGCCGGTAAATATAGTATCTACATTAAAAGTTTGAATTAATACTAAAAAAACAATACTGACTGTCGAAATTTCAATTCCTACATTAATAAATTTTACAACAATTGATTTCAATCCTTTTTTAAGTTTACGATAGATAATTTGGTGGTAAATAATCACCACTATTAAATACCCAATCAAAACCAGATAAAATGGTTGAAAAGAACCTTTAGCTAACCAATAAAATAAAAAATAAGCTAAAGGTAAGGCAGAAAGGAGAATAGGGATAAGGATTAAGTAAATCCGGATAACAAATATTTCAGCCAGATGGTTTTGTTCAGTAATATTATTTTGTATATAAAGATTTGATATCTGATCGGAATTTATAGATTGTCGTTTTTTTTTCATGCTGGGCTCAATGATTCTAGTATTAGTTTGCTAAACTTTATTTTATACATCGGTTATTTTTTGATAAATTAGAATCGAATCATGAAATCAAAGAAAAAAAATATCCTTGGAATTTCTACCATTTTTTTGAAAATTATCTATAATAAAACTAAAACTGTATTCAAAAAATAATAATCCCGTAAAGAGGTGCAATATGAGAAATATATTCAGTATTTTGTTCATTATCTTGCTATTATTCATGAATTGCTCCAAAAAATCAGATGAGTTGCTCAGTAAAAAAGATATATCTGAATCCATGCAAAACTATAAACGTCTTAAACTAGATACTAAATTAGATATCTCAGGAAGTACCATAAGTTATTATGATGCATCTGCAATTGATACTTCGGCTTTTGAAGTGATAGAAAGTGATGAACCTTTTACTATTGTGGATTATGGTCCAATCGATGAAGCCCCTCATGAGAACAAACGACCGACTATTTATGTGGTTTTTTCTCAACCGGTTGTTCCAATTGCTAAATTAGGCGCACCTGTAAAACAATCAGAGATTATGAAGTTAGAACCAGCAGTTGAAGGGACATTTCGCTGGTATGGGACAAAATTACTGTCCTTTGAACCAGATGAAGATGTATTGCCGCAACATGAATATCAGGTCACCATTGATCCTGATTTACAATCTTTAGGCGGAAAAAAGCTAGAAGGGAAAAAAGCTTTTTCTTTCCACACAGAATATTTAAGGATATTAAAGATACAGCCAGATTATCATGATGTTCCTCCTGAAGAAGCTAAAAAAATCCAGGTGACATTTTCTTATCCTGTTAATCTTGATATAATCAAAAAATATATAGAAATCGATGCACAGGGGGCTACATATCCCTTTCAGATTAGCCGGCCGGAAAAAGAAGACTGGATGGATGAGGATTATTTGGCTAGAACTGTTCAACTCAATGTGAATAAAAAATTTGCAGAAAATGTTGATGTAAAAGTACGATTATTAAAAGGTGCTCGTTCTGAAGCAGAATTTTTAGGGACTCCTGAAGAGAAATATCACACATTTGGAACATTACGGCCATTTCAGTATCTTGGGTATGATACATATTCCTATTCTTTCCCACGCAGTGAGAAAGGGGACTCCAATCCAATTTACTTAGAATTTACCCATCCAGTAACTGAAGAAAGCGCTAAGAAAAATATTTCTATCTCTCTGCCAGTGGATAATTTAGCTGATCATATCGAAGTATGGCATAAATATGTGAAAATTTCCAATTTACCCGTGGAATATGATTCCACTTATGTTTTATCCATTAACCGAGGCTTAACTGATATTTATGGACGGAAATTAGGAATTGATAAGAATTTATCTATTTATATTCCTGATGCATATGCTTACTATCATTTTCCAAACCGGGGAACAAGAATATTAGAGGCTCAATTTGAACCCAAGATTATTTATGAATATCAAAATATTTTTTCCGGAAACTGGGATGTACAGTCCATTGAAGACCCCTATCAGAGTTTGACAAGTACTTTAAAACCTTATGATTTTTCTCAATTGCCAAAAAACACGAAACACTATGAGATATTAGATCTTTCTCCCTGGCTCAATGCTGAAGGCAAAGGATTTGTTGGTTTGGCCTGGAATTTTGATGAAAAACAGAGAAAATGGGCTAGAACCAGTTTGCAAATCCAGGTAACTGATCTTGCAGTGACAACTCGCTATGGCTATAACAAAATTATTGCCTGGGTAAATTCCCTATCTACTGGCCAGCCTATAAATGGAGCTAAAGTTACATTAATAAATCATAATCAGGTTCAAAAAGAAGCTAAAACTGATAAACAGGGGTTGGCAATTTTTGAGCTCAATCCCAATGAATTTCAAAAAGTGTTTTATAATACCTACAAAGACCAGTATAAGGCCCGGATTCGGGTGGAGTATGGAAATGATAAATTGGAATTCAAACCCAATAATACCCATAATCCCTATCATTTTGGGGTGTATACTACCAGCAATGGAGTGGATATTCAGAAGCCCAGACCAGAAACATTTATATTTACTGATCGGGGATTATACAAACCAGGTGAAACAGTTACTTTTCGGGGGATTGATCGGGATTTATTGTTAGGTGAATATTCTATTTATCGTGGTGATTATACACTGGAAGTGAAAAGTACAAGATACAGAGCAAAACCTTTTTATACAGATGCAGGCGTGACAACAGAATCCGGCGGTTTTCATGGCAAAGTAACCTTAGCTGATGATATCGAACCAGGCTATTATAAAATTTCTTATAAAAGAGGAAAGTATGAAAAATCTGTACAATTTCAAGTTGCCCATTTCCGTCGTTTAAATTTTCAAGTTAAAATGTCTCAACCTGATTTTACCAGTTATATGAATGATAAAATCAGTGCCAGTGTACAGGCCACATATTTAGCTGGCGGAGCTTTAAGTGGGGGAAGTTACGAATATTACTGGTCCCGTTATTCTGTTTATTATTCTCCACCAGGAAATAATTGGCAAGCTTATGAATTTGGGCCAGCTCAATATGATGATTTCACAGTACTCGATAATGGCAAAGGGACTTTGGATACATCTGGTAAAGCGACTGTAAATCAGCAAACTAACAGCCGGGATGTAAAAAAAGGGATGACCTATAATTATGAGGCTTCCATTCGGGTTGAAGACATCGACCGTCAAATTATCCAGGGAAACCAATCTGTACTGGTTCACCCAGCTGCTTTTTATATTGGAGCGAAATTTCGTTCAGAAAAAAAAGGGTGGTGGTCGCCTTTTGTAGAGAAAGGTCAGGAAGCAACAGTAGAGTATGCTTTGGTGG
>JAKSBL010000298.1 GCA_022361115.1 Spirochaetota bacterium
CATTAATTGACATGTTGCTCATCACTGCTCCTTATTTCGATTTTATTTTTTTAATCATACATAATATTGAGAAGAGTTTCTTGACAATTTTTGTTTGAAACAGCTAAAAATTTTGACTTTTTTTGTTATTTATAGATATTTCTTATCTTAATAACTTGAAAAATACAAAAAGTGTCAGAGATAAATATAGGTGTCAGAGTTAATAACAAAAATGAATGATAAAAAACTTTAAAATTGGAAAAAAATGAAAAATATTCCAGTTTTTGGTATTTCAGTATATAATTCGGTTTATGAATAAATTTAAACCCCCTTTTTACTTAAGAAATCCTTTTCTCCAATCTATTTTGGCTAATCAGTCTTTTCGTAATCCAAAATTTAGCCTTATGAGAGATGCAGCACAAGAATTGATATTAATAACCAAAGAAAATGTTCATTTACAAGGATTTTGTTCATCACAAGTTAATTCTCGAGGAATGGTAGTGTTATTGCATGGTTGGGAAGGTAATAGTAATGCTGCCTATATTGTGACTACTGGGGAGGCTTTTTACCTATCTGGATATAATGTTTTTCGTCTGAATTTTAGAGACCATGGAGATACCTATCATCTTAATGAAGGATTATTTTACGGAACATTAGAGGAAGAAGTATTTGATGCAATTGATCAAATTGCACAATTAAATAAAAGGAATCCATTATATATCATTGGTTTTTCACTTGGCGCTAGTTTTACTCTAAGAATTGCAGCCAAAGCATCTAGTAATCCTATTCCAAATCTCAAGCAGGTTATTGCTATCAATCCACCATTAAATCCTTATCACTCAACTCTGTGCATAGATCAAAGTTATATTTTTAGAAAATATTTTTTAAGAAAATGGAAAACATCTCTTAAAAAGAAACAAACTCTTTTTCCACAACTATATGATTTCCAGGATTGGCTTGAAGTTGATAATTGTATTGATTTAACAGATATTTTAATCAAGAATTACTCTTCTTTCAGTGATTATTTAGAATACTTTATGTCTTATACTCTGACACTGGATTACCTTCAGAAGATAAGCATCCCAACAATGATTTTAACTACTGAGGATGATCCAGTTATTCCTATAGAAGATTTTACTCAAGTAAATGAAGAAACCAATATAAAATGTATTATTCAACCATATGGTGGTCATTGTGGTTATATTCAAAATTTAAAATGGCAAGCTTTTTACGTTGATTTCATACTGGAATATATTGAAAATGTTTTGTAATAAAAATGCTTGGTGTCAGAGATAAAATGAATTATAGAAAATTATGCTAACCGTGTCAGAGTTATTTCACTTTTATTATAAGAAAGTTAAATTTAAGTAATAAAATAGAAAGATATATTCAAAAAAAGTTGATAGCAATTGAGTGAAATAAATTTTAAAAGAAATAAATAGATGTTTAAAAAGTAAAATATATTAATGGATTGAATTTAAGTTAAGTTGAAATATGAGGATATATAGTTAACTGGGAAAGTATCTTTTAAATCATTAATTTATACCGTAATATTTCAAGTAATGATTTTCATATGGAAGAAAAAAATATACACACTCTTCAAACGATTCACCTAATTCTTGAAAAAAATTGTGAATCGTAATTTTTATATTTCCTTGATAATTATCTTTAAGATAATGATTGATTGAGCAGAAAGGATAATTACGAGGGTTGTAGTTTTTTCTTTTTGATATCTTAAGTTTTCTTGCTTGATTATAAGCGATATACCACACTAATGTAAAGAAGTAATGTCTAGGTTTTTCTTGGTATTCTACAATTTTGCTGCCATATCTCTCATTCCAAAATGGTCCTTTTCTATTTAAAAGCCTATTGAGTCGCCTAGCAACTCCACTTTTAAACCTTTGCATGATTTTTGAGATAGTTGCTTCATTTTCTAATGTTTTAAGAACAAGATGAAAATGATCATCCAAAATTTCATAAAAATTAAGCTCAAAATTGTATTTTTTCATTGTTTTATCTAATTCCTCTAAAAAAATAGCTTTTGCTTTACTGTTTTTTAATAATTTTTTTAAATTTACACATCTTGAATAAGCATGATAAGTTTTATTTGCTTCAATAATTCGAGGTGGCCAACTCAAAATTAACTCCTTTTCAATTTTATAAAATATCTCTACTATTAATAATGGAAATAAAATCAATAAAACTGACAAAGATTGAAAAAAAATATTATTTAGACAAATATAGTGTTAGAAATATTCATGAAAGTATAGAAAGTTTATTGCAATGTATCAGGTATATTTTAGAATTTATCTTTAATGCTCAATAATAATGAGTTTATTTTAATTGGTATCAGAGTTAATTTATAATTTATTGATAATTCCTAGGTCTATAATCTTTATCAGAGATAAATAAAAAAGCAGGCTGATTTACGCCTGCTTTGCAATAATGAATAAGTGGAATTAACTAACTAAAGTCGCTACCATAATAGCTTTAATTGTGTGCATTCGGTTTTCAGCTTCATCAAATACTTTAGAATGTTTGCTACGAAAAACATCGTCTGATACTTCCATTTCTTTTAAGCGGAATTTTTTTTCAACATCTGAGCCAATTTCAGTCATTGTATCATGAAAAGAAGGAAGGCAATGTAGGAAGATGGCGTTTGGGTTGTTTGTTAAATTAATGAACTCTTTTGTTACACGATATGCTTCTAACTGTTTAATTCTTTCAGCAAATTTATCTTCTTCTCCCATGGATACCCAAACATCAGTATAAATAACATCTGCATCTGCTAATGCTTTTGCTTTGTCATTGATATCATAGAATTCCAACTTTGCACCAGTTTCTTCAGCAACTTTATTCATTCGATTAACCAAGCCATCTTCTTGCCATAGTTCTTTTGGTGCCAGAGATACAAAGTGCATACCCATTTTAGCAGCACCCATCAATAAGGCGTTACCCATATTATTTCTGGCATCACCACAATATACCATTTTTATCTGATTTAAAGGTTTATTACAGTGTTCTTGAATAGTTAAAAGATCAGCTAAAACTTGGGTTGGATGATCATAATCAGTCAAACCATTCCAAACAGGCACACAAGAATGTTTGGCTAACTCATCTACAGTTTTTTGTTTGAAACCTCGGAATTCAATACCATCATAATAACGGGCTAATACTTTTGCAGTATCTTCAATAGATTCCTTTTTTCCCATTTGA
>JAKSBL010000373.1 GCA_022361115.1 Spirochaetota bacterium
ACAAAAAAAAATAAAAAAAACGGCTGATTTAGCCAATTGAAAAGTAAATTTTAAAGGAGTGAGCCAATGGGATCTAGCTGGAGAAAAAATGTTCTCGGGGTGTTTAACAACGATGACGAAATAAAAGGAAGTGATTATGCCGTCCGCCATGTTATAAAAAGGGATGGGCAACTGGAGATTTATGACCGGAACAAAATCTACAAAGCTATTGAAGATGCTGCAAATTCTATAGAGTTAGAAGATCCCCCTTTAATTGAACGTTTAACCAGTCTGGTTGAACAAAAGTTAAAAGATTTTATGGCTCAACGCCACCCGAATTCTGCTCCTGCTATTGAAGAAATCCAGGATTTGGTTGAAACCGTTTTAGTTGAAGAAAATCTGGTTAAACTGGCTAAAGCATATATTATTTACCGTTCCCGAAGAGAAACTATTCGGGATTCTAAAAAACTTCTTTTAAACATAGAAGAAACTATGGAGGGCTACTTAGCTCAGTCCGACTGGAGAGTGAATGAAAACTCCAATGTAAATTATTCATTAGGTGGCCTCATTTTACACAACTCCGGAACGATTATTGCGAATTACTGGTTAAAAAATATTTATTCAGAAGAAGTAGCTGAAGCTCACCGTAATGCTGATTTTCATATTCATGATTTATCGATGTTTTCCGGTTATTGTGCCGGCTGGTCCTTAAGACAGCTTATTGAAGATGGTTTAGGCGGAGTAACTGGGAAAATCAGTTCTAAACCTGCCAGACATTTATATACTCTGGTTTTTCAAACCGTTAACTTTTTAGGTATTATGCAAAATGAATGGGCAGGTGCTCAAGCCTTCTCTAGTTTTGATACCTATTTAGCCCCTTTTGTGCGGGTAGACAAGTTAGGTTATAAAGAAGTAAAACAAGCTATACAAAGTTTTATTTTTGGTGTAAACACCCCTTCCCGCTGGGGTAGCCAGGCTCCATTTACCAATATAACTCTGGATTGGACTGTACCAGATGATTTAAAAGATAAACAGGCTATTGTAGGTGGTGAGCGATTGGAAACTACCTATGGTGATTACCAAAAAGAAATGGATATGATCAACAAGGCCTTTATTGAGATCATGCTGGAAGGGGATGCCAATGGCAGGGGTTTTCAATATCCGATTCCTACTTATAATATTACCAAAGACTTTGACTGGGACTCTGAGAATGCTTGTCTGCTCTTTGAGATGACAGCTAAATATGGAACCCCTTATTTCCAAAATTTTATCAATAGTTCCTTAAATCCTGGAGATGTCCGAAGTATGTGTTGCCGCCTTCAGCTAGACAAGAGGGAGCTAAGAAAAAAAGGGGGAGGCCTTTTTGGAGCTGACGAACTTACCGGTTCAATCGGAGTTGTAACCATTAATTTACCGAGAATCGGCTTCCTGGCAAATGATAAAAATGAATTTTTTAACCGTTTAGATTATTTAATGAAGATAGCAGCAGAGTCATTAGAGATGAAACGAAAAGTTATCAATCGTTTAATGGAAAATGGACTCTTTCCTTATACACGTCGATATTTGGGCCATTTAGACAACCATTTTTCTACAATAGGAATCAATGGTATGAATGAATGTCTCTTAAACTTTATCGGTAAAGATATCACCACACCAGAAGGTCGGGATTTTGCTATTGAAGTGCTGGATTATATGCGAAACCGATTGGCTGATTTTCAGGAAAATACCGGAAGTTTATTTAATTTAGAAGCCACCCCTGCGGAAAGTACCAGTTTTCGTTTGGCAAAACATGATAAAAAACATTATCCAGAAATTCTTACTAGTGGTAATGATAGTGAGCCTTATTATACGAATTCCACTCAATTGCCGGTTGGTTATACCGATGATATATTTGAGGCCCTGGACTTACAGGATGAATTACAATCCCGTTATACAGGAGGAACCGTATTTCATACCTTTTTAGGTGAAGCAATAAATGATTGGAAATCCTGTCGTAATTTAGTTAAGACCATTGCCAATAATTACCGATTGCCGTATTTTACTATTTCTCCAACTTTTAGCATCTGTCCGGTACATGGCTATTTAAATGGAGAGCAGTTTTACTGTCAAAAATGTGAGGAGGAGAAAAAACAGGAATTACTCAAACAGTTAAATGCCTTGCATGAAGAAAAACAAACTTAATAAAAAAAAAAAAAATAATAAATAAAAATAAATTAAAAAAATAATTTTGAGGGGAGTAATTTATGAAGACTTTAGAACAAATTAATGAAAAAATTCAACAGGTGGAGCAGCAGCTGCAAAATGTTCGGGGTACAGAAACAGAGGTTTATACACGAATTGTTGGCTACCACCGGGCAGTTACCAACTGGAACAAAGGTAAAAAACGGGAATACTTTGAACGAACCACCTTTAATTTTGATAAAAAAGCATTGAAGAAAAATGCTCCACAAACTGCGGCAGTTGAAAAAAAGCAGCCACAAACTGAAGAGACAGCTAAAATTGCTGAAATGAAAAAGCAGGAATTAAAAGACGACTCTATTGCTTATTATAATATGTTTTATAGCCAATTTTGTCATAATTGCCCACCAGTAAAAGAGTTTATGAAAAAACTTCCCTTAAATGGTGATGACATTGATGTGACATCTGATCTGGGACTAAATATTGCCCGGGAATATGATGTCATGTCTACACCTGCTGTTTTATTATTTGATAAAGATAATAAACTGGTTCAAAAAGCCAACTCTTTAGAGGAGTTGAGGGAAATATTTTCTTCTATAAAAGCTTATCAATAAAGATAGAACAGGCTATCTCATTAATGGTTGAGATAGCCTGTTTTTCTTAAAAAAACATTCAGTATAAATATTAATGAATCACTATTAAATAAAAAATGAAATGATTTGATCATCCATGTACAGGAAAAGATATGATTTTTTATGGTGTCCAAAAAACTTCTTTATTAGATTATCCAGGAGAAGTAGCAGCTACCCTTTTTACTGGAGGTTGTAATTTCCGTTGTCCTTTTTGTCATAATTCTGAATTAGTATTTTTAAACAATACCATTGCGGTAGAGTGGAGTGAGATACATTCTTTTCTAAAAAAACGGAATAATGTCTTAGGCGGTGTATGTATAACAGGCGGAGAACCCCTCTGTCATGACCAGTTAAAGGATATCATCCCTCAAATAAAGAAATTAGGTTTAAAGGTTAAGGTCGATACCAATGGTACTTTTCCAGAAAAATTGATTACCTTAGATGTGGATTTTATTGCCATGGATATTAAATCGTCTTTATCAAAATATCATCTTTTTGGCTATCAGGGAAATAAGGACCTGGTAGAACAGGTACAAGGTTCCATAGAATATCTGATTAAATCTGGAATCAATTATGAATTTCGGACCACTGTAGTTCCAGAATTAGTCACTCTCTCTGATATTAAACAAATTGCCCAAACTCTTAAGGGAGCAAAGAAATATGTCCTTTCCCAGTTTAGACCGCAAAAAACCTTGGATCCCTCTTTTGAACAAATAATCCCTTATCCCGTTAATGTTTTAGAAGAAATGCAGTATATTATTGAAGAACAGGGTATTCCGGTTGAACTAAGGGCTAATTATTAAGATCTGAGTATTACCGTTTCATCTAAAAAATCCAGTGTCTTCATAATCCCTGTTTAAAGTTTAGTTGAATTATTTTTTATTGACTGATTGCAGAAATTGAAAAGAGTAATAAAGGTTTCTTAAATAATATAAAACCAGCAGAATAAAAGTTGCCAGAATAGGGAAAAAAACTACCAGATAGCGGAAATTAAGTTTAATTTGAGAAAAGATGACAAAGCGGGAGACAATCATTGTTGTTAAAGTATAACAGGGGACTGTAAAGCCAAAAAACAGAATTAAAGCTATATAACGCCACCGGTGAGAAAGTTCCATTGAACCGTAATATTTTAATCCATTCTGAAAAAGTTTAGCTATCAAAAACAGCATAAAAGAATTAAAGAAGATGTTGTAATGACTAAAAGTATGATAGCCCGGGTTTCTAAAAAAGATCATATTTAAAATATTGATAATCAAGATAAAAATAATGAAAACAACAGATACGGCAGAATAAGCTAAAGGATAAAAACTGCGAATGATGATAACTCCAATCATGATGAGTATTGTTCCAATGATTTGAGTATCAATAATGTGTAAAAGAGCACTTTCAGGATAAAATAAAATAAACAGATTTTTTGTGCTGAATAACCAGAAGATTAAACCAATAATAATCAAACGAAAAGCCTGTATTAGTTCTTTTGCTTGGTTTTTATCCATTTTAGTCACTCCTCATTTTATTATCCAGGTTAATAAACCAGAACCAAAATTGATATAAACTGTCATAGCATATTTTCAGATAGATATCAAATTAAATGTGATACTTGATTTTTTAAAAGAAAAAAAGTATATATATGGAGATTCTTACAAAATGTTACTTTATCTTCTGGAGTTGATATGCGAGCTACAAGAGCAGTTATTTATTTGGATCATTTTAGACATAATATCCAACAAGTTAGAAAACAGGTTGGCCCAAATCGAAAAATCTGTGTGGCAGTTAAGGCAGATGCTTATGGTCATGGAGCCATTCCATTATCAAAGGTTGCTTTAGAAGAAGGGGTGACTCATTTAGGAGTAGCCACCGTTCCAGAAGCTTTAGAATTAAGACAGGCACGAATTGATGCTCCCACTTTGTTGTTTAGCCTCCCTCTCCCTGAAGAAGTTCAGGATATTATAGAAAATAACATCACTCCGTTTGCTGTAAGTAAAGATACGGTAAAGCTTTATGAAAAGATTTCTCAAAAATTAGATAAAAGAGATTATGAGATTCATATCAAAGTCGATACAGGCATGGGGCGAATTGGCTGCCATCCTGATGAAACTTTACACTTAGCAGAGATGATAAATAATTCTCCTTATTTAAAAGTCGCTGGTGTGTGTACACATTTTCCGATTGCAGATGAGGATGATGAGAGTTTTACATTACATCAAGTAAAAATTTTACAGAAGGTAGTTGATCAATTAAAAGCACATGCGATAGATCCAGGGTTAGTCCATGCTGCTAATTCCGGAGCAATAATTGGTTGTGAAGAATCTTTTTTTAATATGGTTCGGCCGGGAATTATGTTGTATGGGTATTACCCTTCTTTTGATCAAAAACGGCATCTGGAGTTAAAACCAGTGATGTCTTTTATGACTAAAGTCGTATTTATGAAGAAAGTCAGCAAAGGGACAACCATTTCATATGGAAGATCATATTCTGCACCTGAGGATACGATCATTGCTACCTTACCCGTAGGATATGCAGACGGGTATAATCGGCTTCTATCCAGTCAAGGCCCTGTCTTCATTAATGGTAAAAAATATCAAATTAGTGGTAGAGTATGTATGGACCAGTGTATGGTTGATCTGGGACCTCAAACAGATGTTCAGTTATATGATGATGTAGTACTTTTTGGTGCACAATCAGGTGCAGCATCTGCTGAAGATATAGGTAAAATCATAAATACTATCCCCTATGAAGTCACCTGTTTTGTTAGTAAGCGTGTTCCCCGGGTCTACCAGGATCACCTATCTTATTAATATTGAATATTATGCTTTTTTAATTTACGATAAAGACTGTAGCGGGATATTCCCAATACTTCAGCTGTCTTTTTGATATTATATTTCTGCTGATCAAGTGTTTTTATTATTTTTTGTTTTTCCTGGTTTATCTCATATTCCTTTTCTGGTTTTTTATTTTGATTGAGAATTTCAGCAAATGGAAAATGGTTTAGTTTTAGTTGATTATTGTCACAAAGTATAACCGCCCTTTCTACCAGGTTTTTTAATTCCCGAATATTTCCTGGAAAATCATAATTGGATAATAAGGTCACGACATCTTTGCTGATTGTCGTCACATGTTTTTTTAATTTAGTTGAAAAAAATTGAGTAAAATAATCCAACAGCAAAGGAATATCTTCTTTTCTTTCCTTTAAAGAAGGCAGATGTATCTCAATTGTGTTTAAACGATGATATAAGTCTAATCGAAAATTTCCTTTATCAATCATTTTCTTTAAGTTTTGATTGGTAGCTGTGATGATTCTAATATCCACAGGTGTTTCATGATTTGATCCCAATTTCTTTACTTTGCGTGTTTCTAAAACCCTTAACAATTTACTTTGTATGGTGAGTGGCATGTCTCCAATTTCATCAATAAATAAGGTGCCATTATTTGCAATCTCAAAACATCCCCTTTTTGTTTCCGTTGCACCGGTAAATGCACCTGAAGTATGGCCAAAGAACTCACTCTCTGCCAGACTTTCTGGTATTGCAGTACAATTTATAGTATGAAAGATCTGATCTTTTCTATTACTGTAAAAATGAATCATTTTGGCAATTAATTCTTTGCCTGAACCACTAGGACCAGCAATTAAAACAGAAGTTTGATCAGCAACAGATGCCTTTTTGGTTAATTCAATGGTTTTTTGCATGGGGGGAGAAGTCCCAATAACCTGGTCACCGATTTGCTTCATTAATTCCTGAGATAATAAAGAATAAGCATCTTTGTATTGAGCTAGTTGATTTTCCAAATTTTTGTAACGGGTAGTTTTTCTAATGGCGTTTTCAATATCTATTAAATCAATTGGTTTGTAAAAATAATCAATTGCACCCAGTAACATTGCTTTTATTATAGTTTCAGTATCTCCATGGCCGGTAATCATAATGACTTCAATATCTGGATATTCCTTTTTAACAATTTCCAATACCTTAATGCCATTCATTTCCGGAAGACGGATATCTAATAGTATAATATCCATGGATTGTTTTTTTAAGTGTTCAAATCCTTGGGAAGGGGTGAGGGCATTATAAACTTCAAAATTTTTACGTTGCAAAAATTCTGTAATCCCTTCTTGTATAATTTCTTCATCATCTAATATTAGAATTTTTAATTTTTCCATATAGGCTCTTGTAAAATTAAGAATAAATTTTTGGTGTTTGCAAAAATATCAATTGTATGATACTACCATCCAAGATGTACTATAGCAAGGGTTATTTTTTGCAAACACCACCCTAGTACTTATTATAGTGATTTATTAGTGAATCGGAAAAAAAACCTGGATTTCAGTAAATTTATTTTCTTCACTGACTACTTCAATCAATCCACCCATTTTACTTACCAAACCATAGGTAGCTGATAAACCTAATCCCGCTCCTTTTTCCATTGTTTTAGTTGAAAAAAAAGGATCAAATACATTCTTCAATAAATCTTCAGGTATTCCTTTTCCATTATCTAAAATTGTAAGTTGAATTTTTTGATCTTTAATCTGTGTTGTTATTGTGATTTCCTTAGAAAATTTATTTTCTTTTGGTTTTTTTTCCAGTGCATCTTTTGCATTATTTAGTAAATTAACAATCACCTGTTCAATTTGATAGGGATTACCCATAATTTCTGGTAGATTATCAGATAAATTCATATTTAACTTGATCTGATGATTTTTAAATTGATTTTTAACAAATTTTAAAGCATTTTTTATACAAGTGTTAATTTGACAGGGAGAAAAATTTTCATTGCTTTGTTGTTTTGAAAAATTTCGAACATGATCCAATATGTCTTTGATGCGATAGATGTAAGATTTCAACTTATTACAATTTTTTTCTAATTTTTTTTCATCAATTTTTTTTTCTTTTACATCTAGTTGTAATAAATCAGTAACTAAAGAAATTCCCATAAGAGGCTGGCTGATTTCATGGGCAATACCAGAAGCCATTCTGCCTAGGGCAGCTAATTTACTAGCCTGGATAATCTGGTTTTGCTGGTTTTGTAATTGTTGATAAGAGTTGTCCAGTTTTTCTAAGGCTTCTCTCAGTTTTTCTTCTGCTTCTATCCGTTTATCAATATCAGTTAAAACAACGACATAACCTTCACTTTCATTTTGGTCATTTATAATCATATTAATTAATTGCTCAAACCAAATTTCATTTATTTTTAAATTTTTTTTTAATTTTCCTTTATTAAAATCCTGAAGAGGATTATCTGAGAAAATTTCTATTTTTTTACAGCTTTGGCCAAGTATTTCCTGTGGTTGTAGTCCAAAAAAAGAGAATGCTGCTCGATTCATCTGAATGATTTGAAATTGATTGTTTAAAATAATAATCAGGGAAGATATTGCATCAAATGTTGTTCGCCATTCAATCGTTGTTTTTATCAGTCGATTAACTATATTATAATTTTCTGTAATATCGGTTCCGGAATAAAGGGTAAAAATTTCATTATTGATTTTATGAATTGTAATTTTCCAGGTAAAGAAGAGAAGCTGCTGATTGATAAGTAAGGGGAATTCTCTGTATTCATCCTGAATAGATTTTTTTTCTAAAATCTGTTGAAAAAAATTTTCTTCGACTGCAATAGAATCCAGGGGTACCACTAATTGAAAGAATGACTGTTCTTTTAGATGAGATTTTTTGCTTCTAATAAGTTGTTTCGCTTCTTCATTTATATGAATAATTTTTCCTTTGTTATCAAGAACAACATTGAAACCTGAAATTTTTGTAAAAAAGCTAAGCCATTCCATTGTGATTCACTTTAAATAATTTTTAAAAAGTTACATGTAACAAGCATAATCCAATTTTTATTTGTTTGCAAACTGGATTTTTTCTACCTGATAGGGTAAACATCACCTTTGTAACCTAAAAATCTTTACTAAAAAAAACCGATATTCGGCTTATTAGATTTGCAGAGAGGGCAAAGTGGTGGATGAGGGAGAAAGATTATAGTTTTCAATAGTTTGCAGGATAGAATGCTGATTTAAATTGCTTTTAAATGAATAACCTGCGTCTGTTGCCTGTTGAAAACTAAAAGCTCTTGTAGTTTGGTTAATTTTATAGATAAATACAGGTACATCATAAATCATCTCAAAGTTTTGAGAATAAACATGATGATCTATAAAAATAATATCCGCTTCATAATAATAACTTGATTCTATATATTCTTCGGCTTTAAAAATTTCAACTGTTTGATATCCGATCTTCAATAACAGGGTTTTTAATATAATTGCATAAACAATATTACTTTCAATGATATGAATGGTTAACATGATATTTTCTCCCAGTTAATCTATTAGTATAATGAAGAATTTTTTAACTTTTTTCTATAGGGGAAACACCCTGTTTTTCCCTTGTTTTTTTTGAAAATTATATTTTTTGGAGTTTTATGCTAATATTATAGAGATTTTAGTTATTAAAATTTATAAAAAATTCTTTTAGCCTGATTTTTCTTAGTAATTTAAATATTTAAACATATTATAAGTAGAATCCCTTTTTTTGCTAATTTTTGAGATAAATGATTGATGACAAGCAGAATGATATTTGTTATATTATTATTATCTAATCCCACAAATTAATACTAAAGGATCACTCAAATGCAAATTTCTATTTGGACTCCATCAGCCATTCCCTGTTGGTCTTTTAATAATACTCAAGTGCAAAAATTAAGAAAAGCTTTACCAGAAGCCAGTGTGATACATTGTCAAAATGCAGAAGAATTTAAAGAAGCTCTATTAGAAACAGATGTTGCTATAGTAAATGTTTTTAAGCAAAAATGGTTTGATTTAGCACCTCATCTCAAATGGCTAGCTGTTCCAACAGCAGGAAAGGATTATTTTACTATAGAGCCTCCAGCTGAACTACTGGTTACTTATGGTTCTTTTCATGGTCAAATTATGGCTGAAACGGTTGTAGGAATGATTTTGGCTAGTTGCCGGGGGCTTCTTTATACCAAAGAAATTCAATCAACCGAGAAATGGACTCGTGAAATAATTGCTTCAAAGATCAAAAGAATTAATA
>JAKSBL010000421.1 GCA_022361115.1 Spirochaetota bacterium
GGTTTGATTGAATATGCTGTTGGTGCTCCGGATGATCTGGATAATTCTAATCTAGATCCAAGAGAAGGGAAGGTTATCTATCAATTTCCCATTGGCGGAAATCCCCGTAAAAATCTAGCTGCCAGTGTAAGCGGCGGTATTGGTGATATTGATAAAGGGATGAAAGAAGCAGAAGTGACTGTTGAAGGAGAATATGAATCGACTCAAATTCAATGTACCCCTTTAGAGCCTCATGTTGTTTATACTCGTATGGATGGAGATCGTTTAATCATTCATGCTTCTACCCAGGTACCATGGCACTTGAGAAGAATTGTAGCTTCTATAATCCAGATACCTGAAAATAAAATTCGGGTTATTAAAGAACGTGTTGGTGGTGGTTTTGGTGCTAAACAGGATATAGTACTGGAGGAAGTTGCTGCTTATTTGACTTATCAAACGGGCCGTTCCATCTTATTCCGCTTTAATCGAGAGGAAGAATTTATTGCTTCCAGAACCCGACATATCATGAAAGTAAAAGTAAAACTGGGAGCCAAAAAGAATGGTAAATTAACAGCAGTATACATGGATTTACTGGCTAATACCGGGCCTTATGGTTCACATTGCTTAACCGTTCCTATGAATGCTTGTTCTAAATCATTGCCGCTATTTCTCTGCGATAATTTCAAATTTGATGTTCACACTTATTATTCCAACATTCCACCTACTGGTGCTTATCAAGGGTATGGTGCTCCAAAAGGGACATATGCATTGATGATGGCTATGGCAGAATTGGCTGAAAAATTAGGCATGGATCAAAAGGAACTGATTGAGTTAAACATGGTTCGTGAAGGGGATATGCTGGAAATCTTAAGATGTCTGGGAGAAGGCCGGGAAGGCGTTGCTGCTCCGGTTAAGAGCTGTGGTTTAGAGCCGGCAGTGAAAAAAGGGACTGAGATGATTAACTGGAGCAAAAAAGAAACCAGTGATGATCCGGATGTGAAGATTGGTAAAAGTTGTGTCATTATTCAGCAGGGTTCCGGGTTGCCAGGTTTGGATAATTCCAATGCCATCATTAAAATGCTGGCAGATGGTTCCTTTCAGCTATTATCTGGAGGAACCGACTTAGGAACTGGTTTAGACACACTTTGTGTAAAAATGGCTAGTGAAACTCTGTTCTGTGATATGGATCAAGTAAATATTACAGCAGCAGATACAGATTTTACCCCTTTTGACACTGGAGCTTATGCATCTAGTGGTACTTATTTCTCCGGAAGCGCTGCCTTAAGAGCTGCTCAAGCTATGAAAGAGAAAATCCTTGATGTAGCAGCTGATATGTTAAAAGAAGATCGTTCTAATCTGATCCTGGAATATCCTAGCAAGGTAAAAGGGATTCGTGGTGAAGTTACTTTTGCTAATATTGCTTCTCATACTCATGATGGGGAAGGGGTAGGACAGCTGATTGCTTCAGCTTGTTTTACTACTGATGAATTTGCATTCCCCTATGGTGCTCATTTTTGCCAGGTTGCAGTGAATACCAGAACAGGTGAAGTAAAAATCCAGAAGTATTATGCCCTGCAGGACTGCGGAATTCCAATTAATCCAGAGTTAGCTGAAGGCCAGATTTATGGCGGTGTATTAAAATCTATTGGGCATTCTATGTGGGAACAAATGATCCTGGATGAAGAGGGCCGCTGTGTAAATGCCAATTTTATGGATTATAAAATACCGTCCATCAATGATCTGCCTGAAGATTTTAAGGTTGTTTTGGTTGAGGTAGATGATCCGAATGGTCCATATGGAGCTAAATCTGTTTCTGAAATAAGTTGTAATGGTGCCGCTCCAGCTATTGCCATTGCTATCCATGATGCAGTTGGTGTTTGGTTAAGAAAATGGCCATTCTCACCAGAGAATGTATTAAAAGCATTAGACAAAATTTAAGAATATCAGGAAATACAGGAGAAAGATATGAAAATTTTAATCCTTTATTATTCACATACTGGCCATACTAAGAATGCAGCAGATGCAGTTGCTGCGGGTATTCAAGAGGCAGGTGGTGCAGTTACCATGGTGAATACAAAAGACTTTGATCCTGCAGTTATTGCAGATTATGATGGTTTTGTTGTAGGCAGCCCCTGTTGGCAGAAGCACTTTGGGGATGGGCCGCCTCAAGTAGATGAGCCAACCTTGGCATCGATTGGTAAACTGGCAGACAGCAGTTTAGCTGGAAAGCTAGTTGGCGGATTTGTTGTTACAGCAGAAACTAAAGGGCATCGAACTTTAGCTGCTATTGAAGAAGCAGTTGTTGCCAAAGGGGGGACTAAATTTAAAAAAGGCCCCATTGGTAAAGCCGGTTCACCCATGAGTGACTGGAAAGGTCCTAATTTAATGGATGAGGCTTTAAAACAATACCATGATTTTGGAAAAAGTTTAGTTTCTTAAAAAAATTATTACCGCGAAGGACACGAAGTGTACGAAGGAAGAGAGAGTGATCAAAGTGTTTGTTTTCTCTTTTCCCTTGGTTATGCTTTAGCGCTTTTTTATGAGCCTTTATTTTTTTAATATTTTGAAATAAAGCTTTTACATAGAAAATAAAACAGCAAAGTTAATAACTAAAAAGCAGTATCATACATAAGCCATTGATTTTTCTCCTTCGTGCACTTCGTGTTCTTCGTGGTTTATCTTTATAACGATCATACGGAGTAAGAATTCTAAAAAGGGAGACAATATGAATATTGTACTAGCAGTGGGTGGTAATTCTTTAATTATTGATCCTAAAAAAGTGACTGTCGGTGCTCAATATGAAGCAGCCCGACAAACAGCAGAGCATATTGCTGATTTAGTTAAAAAGGGCCATAAAGTTGTTGTGGTTCATGGTAATGGACCTCAAGTCGGATTTATCTTAAGAAGAGGTGAAATAGCCAAAAATGAACTCCATACAGTGCCTTTGGATTCTTGCGTTGCAGATACTCAAGGTGCAATTGGTTATAATCTACAGATGGCAATCCGTAATGAATTGCTGAAGCAAGGTCTTTCCAAACCTGTAACGACTGTGGTTACCCAGGTTGTAGTAGATAAAAATGATCCATCTTTCCAAAAACCAACTAAACCAATTGGTTCTTTTATGGATAAAGAACAGGCTGAGTTTCATCAAAAAAATGATAATTGGGATGTTGTTGAAGATGCAGGTCGTGGTTTTAGAAGGGTAGTTGCTTCTCCAGAACCAAAAGAAATTCTGGAAATTTCAGCAATCAAAGCCCTGTTAGGTCAAGACTTTACTGTTGTTGCAGTTGGTGGTGGAGGAATTCCTGTTTTAAAAAATGAGGATGGTTCAATCACTGGCCAAGAGGCTGTAATTGATAAAGACTTTGCTGCCAGCCTCTTAGCAAAAGAGATCTGTGCCGATCTGTTTGTTATCTCTACAGCGGTAGAACAGGTGTGTATTAACTTTGGCAAACCCGATCAAAAAGCCTTAAGGGAGATTACTGTTGCAGAAGCTGAGCAGTATATCAAAGAAGGACACTTTGCTCCTGGTAGTATGTTGCCAAAGATTCAGGCTGCTATCCGCTATATTCAATCATCTGGAAAAAATGCTTTGATTACCAATCCGGAAAACCTGGGGAAAGCTTTAGAGGGGCAAACCGGTACATTGATTAAACCATAATTACATCTCTGATAATTTTAAAATAACTTTTCAAAAGAATTTACTGCCTCCAATGCGGAGGTAGTAAAAATTTTATGAGACCAGTGTTTTATATTTATCTTCTTTATTATTGATCTTTCTACTTGCTTTCTGTTACAAATCTATGTATATTAATAAAAAGCCATAAATATTGTTAAAAACAAAAGTAAAAATGAGAAAAATAATAAAATGTAAATTCTTACTCATATTAGCAAAATACCTGCTCGTTATAGACTAATTATGAAAATAATTAATGAAATATTGAAAAATTCTAAAAATGTGGCACAATATATTAAACAGGTTATATATTTTGGGGGTAATTATGATTAAAAAGGTTTTTTTAATTTTACTCGCTTTCATTTTATTAATTCTAATAAATTCATGTAACATTACAGAAGGAGATACTTCAAGAACCCTTAATATAACTCCAACTTTTAAAGGTGACGGAACTGTATCAGAATCTCGTAAACTCATTGTATTGGTTTACGATCATGATAGTCCGGTAATAGATGGATATTATACAGAGACTCCTTCTTATATTCTTTCAACAGCAACCAATGGAGAGACCCTGACTTTTTCTGATATTTCTTTTTCTCCTTGTTATGTAATTGTTTTATGGGACAGTGATTCATCTGGCAGTGATACGGCTTCTTCAGGCGATCGATATGAGAGATATGACGAAAAGGGGAGCAATCCGATGGATGCAATTACTATTTCAGAAGGCGGCACTGTTTCTAGAGTAATTGATTTTGATGATACTTATTATATACCTTAATAACAAGAAGCTTTGCCGTTAAATATCTTAACTTTTTATATTAAATTGAATCACAAATCATTTCCTTTTAAGGTTAATCTGTTTTATATATCCTTTTAAAGATTTACAGAAGAGCAGTTCCTGCCTATCACTTATTAATCAATCTATGAAATACTCCACTGGATAATGAAAACTCACTATATTTTCTTTGCTATTTCTAGAGTTTCATTTATAATATTTCTAAAGTTCAAAAAACAGAGGCATTATATGAAAAAAATTTTATTTATAATAATAAGTTTGCTAATTGCTTGTCAGTCTGGGGCTGATCAAAAAGAACCACAGAATGAAGAGATGCTCTTTCGGTTAATGATTGAACAGGATGGGGTCAAAATACCACCGACTAATCATACCTTTGTATTAAAGAGAAAACCTTTTGCCTTAAAGTTTCAACTATTTTCCACTCAAACCATCTATATTAATTTTAATGAAAGTTCCTTTTTTTATGAAGAAGCCATTGAAAAGTCATCTGTAGAGCATGTTATAGGCTTTGGTGGAACTGGTATGGCTGAATATGAAGGTAATCCTGATAAAGAGATATTTTTGTCAAATGGAGGATGGCATGTCTGGATGGTCGAAGATGGGTATAATGGAAGGTTTGATCAAGTAGTAAAAGAGGGAGATATTTTTTCTGCAACTAGAACAGTAAATCAGCTGTATCATGTGGATGGTGGTAAAACAATAGAATTAAAGGACGTGGATATCATCTATGGAGTTTATTGTAATGTTGATTATGATAAAAAAGAAAAAGACTATGAGATGACAAAATTTGATACTTTTAAAATTATTTTTGAGGACTGACATGGAAGAAAAGCAATATGAAACTATTTTAGGACAATTAGAAGCTGTGATTGGGAATGAAACCAATTTTATTGCCAATATGGCCAATATTTCAGCTGTTTTGTATCAGCAGTTAAAAAAAGTTAACTGGGCAGGTTTTTATTTGCTTGATGATCAGGAGTTGGTTTTAGGCCCTTTCCAGGGAAATCCAGCTTGCATTCGTATTCCCATTGGCAAAGGAGTTTGTGGTACTGCAGCCCGGGAGCTGAAAACAGTTATTGTCAAAGATGTGCATCAGTTTCCTGGTCATATTGCCTGTGATGCTGCCTCTTTATCTGAAATCGTTGTTCCGATTGTGAAGGAGCAGCAGTTAATCGGAGTATTAGATATTGACAGTAATCAATTAAATACTTTTAACCAACTCGATCAAAAATATCTGGAAAAAGTTGTTGCTTTACTGATCAATATCAGTAAGATAGGCTAAACAGCCGGAGAATAGACTAAATATTTTTGATTTGAATTTTTCTTAAGTTTCCTTTGGTGTACTTAATAGTGAAAAGGTTGTTCCTGAATTAATTCTGGAGCTGACTTCTATGCTCCAGTTCATTTTTTGAACTAATTGTTTAACAATATAAAGACCTAATCCGCTCCCTTTTTGTTTTGTTTTGGTAGAATAAAATGCCTGAAAGATTTTATTAATATCAGAATTTTTAATTCCTGAACCATTATCAATCACTTGTATAATAGTTTCATTTTTTTTATTTTTTGCATTAACCGTTATAGTGCCGCCTTTATTTATTGAATCACATCCATTCTGAATTAAATTTCTTAAAATGATTGCCAGAGTATTCTCATCTGCCTGGATATAGAAATCATCAGGAATATTCAGCTTAAAAGTTATTTCATTACTTTTTGATAAATCATTAATAATATACTCTGTAAAACTTTTGAGATTAATTTTGGTACTATTGAGCTGCTTGGTGCTGGTTAAATCCTTGAGTACATTGATCAGTGAAGTTATTTTATCAACACTTTCTTCAATAAAATTTAAATGCTTGATTATTTTAGTATCCTTATTTCCAGCTTGCTGCATTATTTTTTTTATATTTGCCAGAGGGCCGCTTATTCCACTTAATGGATTGAAAATTTCATGAGAAAGACCGCCTAACATGATCCCCAGGTCAGCAAATTTCCTTTGTTCCTGGTATTTGGTATTTAATTCCTGGTAACGTAAAAGGGAATCAATTTTTATAAATAACTCAGATAATGTAAAAGGTTTATAGATATAATCAATAGCCCCTTTCTGAATTCCTGCGATTTTAGATTCGTCATCTGTTCTGGCAGATATAAAAATAAATGGAATCCGGCACCAGTTCATATTTTTATGTATATTACTCAATAATTCAAAGCCATCCATTTTGTCCATCATTATATCAGATATAATTAAATCAGGACATTGGTTCTCTTTGAGGATGTTTAATGCTTCGGTTCCATTATGACAGATAAAGACATTGTATTTTTTTAATAAATGTCGTTCAATTAAATTCAGTAAATCTTTATTATCCTCTACAACCAGGATAGTATTTTTTTTTCTTTCATTTGTACCAGGATCTCGATCTCTGATTTTTTCAGCCCTTATTTCCAGATAACCACTGCTTTCCCTGTTTTTAGTAATATCTGCAACATAATCATCATTTGCTAAAGTATGCAAAGGGAGCTTTATTTCAAAATCAGTATATTCATTTACTACACTTTCAACGGTTATTGTTCCCTTTAAACTGACAACACATTTTTTTACTATGGCTAATCCCATACCAATCCCCTCGATATTTTTTTTAATATGGGAAATTTGATAATAAGGTTTAAAAATATTATTAATATGTACTCTATCAATTCCGCAGCCAGTGTCTTTTATATGAATGATAATCTGGTTTTCTTTTTTTTCAGTAATTATATCTATGAATCCATTTTTCTTATTAAACTTAATTGCATTGTGAATGAGATTATTAAAGATTCGGTCTATTAAAGAAATCGGTGTTTCTAAATATAATCCAGTCTCAATATTATGAGTTATTTTAATATGGTCTTTTAATGCAAACTTCATGAAGAAATTGATCTTGTTATTTAAAAAATCTGAAAAATTAATGATTTGTATATCATTATAAAGTTTCTGACCTCGCTCCATCTTTAAGATATCAAAAAAGTTAATCATATCCTGTTTTAACTTTTCAATATTATGTTTAATAATTTTTAAATCACTATTGTTTTCTAGCTCTGGCATATCGTCAAGATAATTACTAATAACAGTTAAAGGGGTTTTCATCTCATGACTTAAGTTGATAAAAAAATTTGTTTTCTCTTTTTCTGCAGTTTCCAGTTTGTTATTTGCATCTTTTAACTCTGCAGTTCTTTGTGATACTTTTTTTTCAAGGTTCATGGAAAGATCATCTAGTTTATTAAAAGCTCTGGAAAAACGTAAGGAGAGTAAAAAGGATTGAGTAAATATAAATAGCAAGACGCCAAAAGGTGTGATAGGAGAAATTTCTAATCCATTGATCAGGTGGGAATCAGCTGCAAAATCATATATTCCAGTCATAAAAAACATCATTAATCCGCAAGTCAGCACAATAGCATCCTGCTTTTGATTCTTGCTGTTTTCTTGTTTTTTTAATATGATTACTATAAGGAAAAAAGTTATGAAACAACTGATGGTTACTGTATATATTTTATAAAAATTTAAGATGTAATTCATTACTTTTACGGAAAATACTGAAGTGATGATACTGATAGCTGTGCTGATAAAAATTACTATTCTTAATAATAAAACCGGGATATCAGAAGAAAAAAGGGAATAGAAAAAAAGCACAAAAAATAAAACAGCAAGATAAAAAGTTAAATATGGAATTTTCACCCCAAGAACCCAGGGGAAATTGGGAATAAACTGAAAAATTAAATAATCCCCCGAAAATAGTATCCTTATCCCAATTAGTAAGCAAAAGATGCTGAAAAACAGGGTAGAAAAATCATTACGACGAAGAAGAAATAGTCCTAAATGGTATAAACTTATAATAAATAGACAACCAAATAGAAATAATGCATAACTAATATGTTTATTATACATGCTTAGTATTTGCTGATGATCACCCATTTTAATTAAATTCACCAATCCGCCCATCCGGTGTGAAAAATTGGAAATTTGGATAACCATTTCTAATGTGGTTGATTGAGCATAATGTTGAAAAATCAGAGGCAGCCGTTGGGGAAGATGATTTTCTTTATTTTTACCTACCCTTCCATTTTCTGCTAGAACTTCACCATTAATCCATAATTTATAGGCTGAATCCTGGTTTGTTGTATAGAAGGAATAAATTTTGTCTTTTTCAGGGAGTTCAACTGTTAATCGAAAGGTGGCATAGCCATCTTCAGTCAATTGATTATTATTAATAACCAGATTATTCCAGGGTTTTCTGGATTGATAAAAATACGGCTCTTTTTGAATCGTTGAGTTTTGAAAATCTTTGGGAAAATAGAGCGCATTCCAGTAGAATTCCCAGTCACCATCCAGGTTCACTGGCCCATTTTTCTCAAAATTCCAGTTTTTAAGAAGGAGTTTCCCTTTTTCTGCTGTTGGAGTAGTTGGCATTTTGTTAATGGTTTCATTTTTGCAACTGTTAAAAACGAATATTAACAAACATAAAATTATAGAAAATCTTGTTTTTATTATTTGTACCATGAAACACTCTATTTCATTTATACCCATTTTGTAATGCCAGGGTGTAACTTTATTTAGCTGATAGATTATATATTTGTTAATTAATTTGTTAACTTATCATATCATTTTTTAGAATAGCTGCAATCACTTTATTGCCGGTTTTCTCCTTGTTTATGACCTCCTTAAAGAGCGGATAAACTTATTTATCCCCTTTTAGATTTACCAGAGTTTTTTTTAATGAAATTATTAAGCTTCAGCCTTACGAAAAGCATTAACGGTTATCAATCGATCAAATTCTAGTTTTTGGGGAATAGCAACTGATCCTTTATTGAATTCAAAAACCCGGTACATGGGAATTTTCCCATTATTTAAACACCATTGTACATCTTCTTTAACCACCGCAGTTCCCAATCCTTTTCTACGATGGTCAGGATGAATCAGCACTCCAATATCAACAGTATCTTCTTCAAATTCTCGATGACTGGCATAAGCGACTATTTCGTTATTAATATAACCGCAAAAAATAACCGGATCGGGTTTATCCAGATAAATATCAGCAAAATCCAATTCTTCTTCGCTAAATAACTGGAAGTATTCATTCATTTGAGGATAATCTGTTTCTGTTAATTGTCTGATTTCAAGCGCTTCATGATCAACCTCTGGAATTTGTTCATCTAATTTATAAAAATAAAAGAAACTAGAGTCTTGTACAAGATTATCTTTTTTATAATACTCAGCTAAAAAATTTGATACTGTATTTAAATGAAGAGGCTGAATATTCATTATTTTTTTTTCTGGTATAGTTAGTTCGGGATCATATCGCAAAAGGAGATGCTGACCTAAACTGGCTAGAGTAATGAGTTTTTTTCCCTTAATCTTGGGTTCCTCAATGAAATAGATACCAGGAGTTGTAAATAAATCAGGCTTACAATGATAAAACCGTGATCTTCCTTTATAAATTTTGTCTAATTTTGTCATAATTTTTCCTTAATTTTAGTATTTTTTATATTATTATATATTAATGGTTTTCTTCACTTAATGGATTGTTTTTTTTCAAGGTAATTTCCCTTTCCTGGATGAGAAATGGGATGTGAACAATAATCTTCAGGCACATACCAATAATTAAGCTGAAAACAGCTACTGTGATATTTGTCTCAAAAAGATAACCAAATACCTTAAAGCCAATCACTCTTCCTAGAGCTACAAAAACTCGAAAGGTGGAAATATATCTACCTAGATAACCTTCCGGGATATTTTGCTGATAAAATGTAACATAAAAAACAGCATAAAATCCAAAAACAAGAAAAAGCAGAAAATTCGTGGAAGAGAAAAAGATCAGTGCATAAAAATTTTGTTCTTGAAATAATTGATATAAATCAGGATGTAATAAGCAAAGAAAGAAAAGACAAACGAAAACCATTCCAAAAATACCCAGATTGATATTTTGTCCAAGTGTCAGTTTTTTCTTGGTCAAACTGACAAAAATAGCTGATACAACCAAGCCAACAGTCATTAAACTTTCAACAATGCCAAAATAATGTTCTGGACCATGAAAGACTTTTATCAACAAATAGGGTACTCCAATCATGACAAAAGGAAAAAGAAATAAATGGGTTAAAACACCATTGATTAAAATAGATGAAATTCTAATATCTTTAAAGATAATTTGTAACCCTTCATAAATATCTTTCAGGATATGATTAGTCTTATCTTGGTTCATTGTCTTTTGTTGAACACGCATTAAAGATTCTGCAATTGCTGAAATGATATAGGTAATTCCATCAATTAATAACACTAATCCAATTCCCCAGATCCCAAAAACAAAAGCTCCTGCCACTGGGGCTGCAACAGAGGAAGTATCTGCAGTAATTCTCAAAATAGTGTTTGCAGTGACCAGTTCATCTTTTTTAACGAGATTTGGAATTAATGAAACTTCACATGGCCCAAAAAAAGTATCTGCAATGGAAAAGAAAATCACAGTTCCATAGATCAGGATCATGTTAAACTCTATAAAAAAGTGAAATCCAAATAACAGAAACAGGTACAGCCCTCTGGCTATATCAAGGTAAATCATCAAGTTCAGTTTTTTGATCCGGTCTACAATTGCCCCCGCAAAAGGAGATATAAATATTTTTGGCAGAAAAGAAATCGCTAGTACAGTAGAGAACTGCCTGGCAGAACCGGTTTTTTCTAAAACATAAAGGGAAAGAGCAATGTTTAAAAATACATCCCCAAATAAAGATGTCGAAATACCAAATAAAAAAAGTGAAAAGTGTTTATTTTTAAAAATAGATACGTTCATAAAATCTCCTTTTATCTTCTCACCTGTATCTTACAAACCA